>CAZFUK010000075.1:0-13790 GCA_964522005.1 uncultured Anaerolineales bacterium
GGCTTCCAGGCCATCAACGAGTCGGACATGCTGCTCATGCCGGACGCCTCCACCGCCGTGGTGGACCCGGTCTGCCAGGTGCCGACGCTGCACCTGGTCTGCGACATCGTGGATCCCATCACCGGCGAGGCGTACTCGCGCGACCCGCGCTATATCGCGCGCAAGGCCGAGGCGCACCTCAAGACGACGGGCATCGCCGACGTGAGCTACTGGGGTCCCGAGGCCGAGTTCTTCGTGTTCGACTCGGTGCGCTTCGACCAGACCACCAACTCCGCCTTCTACGAGGTCGACTCGGACGAGGGCATCTGGAACAGCGGCCGCAACGGCACGCCCAACCTGGGCCACCGCCCGCGCTATAAGGAAGGTTACTTCCCGACCGCGCCCGCCGACACCCTCCAGGACCTGCGCTCCGAGATGGTGCTGGCCCTCCAGGCGGCCGGCGTCAAGGTCGAGGTCCATCACCACGAGGTCGCCACGGCCGGCCAGTGCGAGATTGACATGCGCTTTGGCGGCCTGGTCTCCATGGCCGACAACCTCCTGATGTACAAGTACGTCATCAAGAACATCGCGCGCGCCCACGGCAAGACCGTGACCTTCATGCCCAAGCCGCTCTTTGGCGACAACGGCTCCGGCATGCACGTCCACCAGAGCCTGTGGAAGGCGGGCAGCCCGCTGTTCTTCGACACCGAAGGCTACGCCGGCCTGTCCGAGACGGCCCTGTACTACATCGGCGGCTTGCTCAAGCACGCGCCCGCCCTGCTGGCGATTCTCGCGCCGACGACCAACTCCTACCGCCGCCTGGTGCCCGGCTTCGAGGCGCCCGTCAACCTGGTCTACTCGCGCCGCAACCGCTCAGCCGCTGTTCGCATCCCGATGTACAGCAATAACCCGAAGGCCAAGCGCATCGAGTTCCGCTGCCCCGACCCGACGACGAACCCCTACCTGGCCTTCTCGGCCATGCTGCTGGCCGGCCTCGACGGGATCAAGAACAAGATTCACCCCGGTGAGCCGCACGACATGGACCTGTACGAGCTGGAGGGCGAGGAGAAGGCGGCCATCAAGACTGTGCCCGGCTCGCTGGCCGAGTCGCTGGCCGCGCTGGAAGCGGACCTCGCCTTCCTGCTCGAAGGCGGTGTCTTCACGCCTGACGTGCTGGAGACCTGGGTCAGCTACAAGCGCACCAAGGAAGTGGACCCCGTGCGGCTGCGCCCGCATCCCTACGAGTTCCACCTGTACTACGACGCCTAGAAACAGAAGGCGGTAGGCTGTAGGGGCGCGGTTACCGCGCCCAGGGCAGGGAAACCTTGCCCCTACGGTCGCCTACCGCCTTCCAGATTTTATCCTCCTCCTGACAGACGGGTTGGTCCCAGCGCCAGCCCGTCTGCTCTTTTGTATGATGGCCCACAAATTGCACTCTGAGTCGTAGTGGGACAAGGCTGACCCGGTATGAGGGAGTTCACAGCCTGGGCGTGACAAAATTCTCACTCCGTCGCGTATCCTACGCGCCCGCCATGCGTCATAGACAATAGAAGCGGTAAGATAAAGCCATTATAGTTTGAACATGAGGTTAATGACGATGCTCCGACGATGGGTGCTGGTTACAGTGGTGGTGATGCTGGTGCTGGCGGGGATTGGACAGGTTTACTCCGCCAAGGCAAGCGCGCTTGAGGAGAACGGGGGCCTGGACGCGGCGACGAGCGCGACGGCGCCGGCCAAACTGCGTGGAGGGTTCGGCGGGGTGGTGTTCGAGGACCTGAACGGCAACGGACGCCGCGACGCGGGGGAACCCGGCGTGGCGGGCGCCCTGGTCGAAGTGACGAGCGTGCCTGTCAGCCAGGGGCCGAACCCCATCAGCGGCTCGATCACGGTGATGACCGACGCGAGCGGGGAGTACTCCTCGGTCCTGTTCCCGAATTACATCTATACCGTGGACGTGCTGACGGACCCGACCCGTTGGACACCCACGACTCCCACGCGGACCCAGTTTCGAGGCGTGGTCGCCCCGGTGTCGTTTGACGTGGGCCTGCGCGGTCGAACCGCCAAGTAACCTCTTCGAGAGCCGGCTGCTCTCATCCATAGCCTTTATCCGTGTCGGCTTCACCGCCGGCCGCCACCCTCCCGCACCCCCCTCTGCGGGAGGTTTCTTTTTGGATCAGAATGAGGGGGGCGTTTGTCAAGGCGTCTCTCTAGAGGCTATCTTGCGTCACGCCTTCGACAATGCTTAGGGGAGACCGCGTTGCTATAACCCTGGTCAACTTAAACCCAGCTTGAGCGAAGATAGACGCGTATTCAAACTCCGTTCGCTCGGAACCACCCAGGACGACCAGCATATTAATGTCAAACAGCTTAGCCTCGGATGGCTCGTTGCCCAGGGGCAGCACGCGTTCTACGACCAGCAACCTTCCCCCCGGTTGCATCACCTTACGGCAGTTCTGGAGGATACGGACACATTGGGTATCATCCCAGTTATGGAGGACGCTCTTGAGGAGGTAAGCATCTCCACCCTGCGGTACGGCGACAAAGAAGTCACCGGCTACCAGATCGCACCGTGACATCACCCCCGCCTGGGTCAGTTCCTCGGGTGCGCCATCCAGGACTGGCTTGAGATCGAATAATACCCCTGACATCGCTGGATAGCGCTTGAGGATAGCCGCCAACAGTCCGCCATGTCCTCCACCCACATCCACAAGCTTCGTCATACCCGAAAAATCATAGGCCTCGAGAACGGCTGTCGCCTCTTGCCCGGAGTATGAACTCATCGCCTGATTGAAACTTCTCGCACTCTCAGGGTGCTGGCCGAGATACTCGAAGAAAGTCTGCCCATGGATACGAGGAAAGCCGGTGCGACCCGTCTTGACGCTGTAGAGCAGCGTGCCATACACGTCCCAGAGCCACTTCTCGCCGTAGAGGATGGCTAGCCCGCGCAGGGAGCCTGGAGTATCTTCCTGAAGGAGGGCCGCGAGGGGTGTTAGCCCAAACTGCCCTTCGGTTGTTTCGGCGAAGATGCCGATACTGGCCAAGGCCCGCAGCAGGCGATGGAGAGCATGAGCATCGGCGCCGACAGACTGTGCCAGACGTTCCACGGATTGTGGTCCCTGTTTGAGCAAGTCAGCGATGCCTAGCGTGGCCGCCACATGGATGAGTTGGGTGATTCGGAACCCCATAATCATCTGCCGCAAGACCGTCCCTGACGAGTCAGAGACGGTTGTCGCCTGATGATCGTCTGCCATGTCAACTTCTCCTCACAAGGCTTCCCCAGGCTGACTGGTTCAAGTCACGCATATCCAGTACCAGGCCATCCGCCACCTGCGCGGGGAATTCTATTCAACTGTTCCCCCCTCGTCAACCACGACCGTCAAGATATGTAGCCTGCCCTCGCGTACCGTGTGCGGCGCCGCCACCGACGGGACTACCATCTGACCGCTAGACGTGGTTCACCCATTGGGGGTTGAAGCCCTGTGCGGCTCGTGGTATACTAACTTCGCTCAACCCGCACCCCACAGGATACAGATTGCCATGGCGGACCGCGCTTATCGCTACATTGACCTGGTCATGGCGGCTTTCGTGGCCGTCCTCCTCATTTCCAACATCGCCTCAACCAAGATTGTCGCCTTCGGCCCACTGAGCTTCGACGGCGGCACGCTCCTCTTCCCCCTGGCCTACATCTTCGGCGATGTCCTCACCGAGGTCTATGGCTACCGCCGCTCCCGCCGCGTCATCTGGACCGGCTTCTTCTGGCTGGTCGTGACCGCCCTGGTGCTTGGGATTGTTGACTGGCTGCCGCCCGCCGCCGACTGGTCCGGCCAGGACGCCTTCCACGCCATCCTCGGCCAGACGCCGCGCATCGTCGGGGCCAGCCTGCTGGCCTACTTCGCGGGCGAGTTCAGTAACTCGTTTGTCCTGGCGAAGATGAAGCTCGCCACGCAGGGCCGCTGGCTGTGGATGCGGACCATCGGTTCGACGCTGGTGGGCGAGGGAGTGGATACCGTCGTGTTCGTGCTGGTGGCGTTCCTGGGGGTGCTGCCCAATGAGTTGGTCTGGGCGGTCCTAGTCTCTAACTACATCTTCAAGGTCGGCGTCGAGGTGGTGTTCACGCCGGTGACTTACGCCGTTGTGAGCTTCCTCAAGCGCGCCGAGCATGAGGATTACTACGACCGCGACACCGACTTCAACCCGTTTGCCCTCACGGGCAAGTAACGCAGCAGCAAGGGTGATAGCCTATGGTCAGCCAACAATTGGGCGGTACAGGTCTGTCGGTCTCGCGGCTCGGCTTTGGCTGTGGCAGCATGGGGGGCCTGCTCGTGCGGGGCGAGTATCCGACGATGCGCCAGGTGGTCGCTCGCGCGGTCGAGCTGGGCATCACCTTCTTCGACACCGCGCCGCTTTACGGCAACGGCCAATCCGAGGTCAACCTGGGAGCCGTCCTGCGCGAGTTGCGCCCCAACGTCGTGGTTGGCTCCAAGGTGCGTCTCACCAGTGACGACATGGACGACATCGAAGGGGCTAGCGTCCGCTCCGTCGAGGCCAGCCTCCGCCGCCTGGGACGGGACCACATTGACCTGTTGCAGCTCCACAATCGGTTCGGGCCTGACACTGTCTCGGAGAGGCGTTACCTGACCCTCGCCGACCTGCCCGTCGTGGCGGCTGCCTTCCAGGCGCTCCACCAGCAGGGGAAGATTCGGGCCTGGGGGCTGACCGGCCTGGGGGAGACGGAGGACATCCAGGCCGCCGTCGCCAGCCGTCTCTTTCAATCCATCCAACTCCCGTACAATCTGCTCAACCCCTCGGCGGGCATGACCGTGCCGACTGGCTTTCCGTTCCAGGACTACCGCCAGGTGATTGACCAGGCCGGGCGGCAGGGGATGGGCGTCGTCGCCATTCGTATCCTGGCGGGCGGCGCGCTGGCCGGTACGCCGGAGCGGCATCCTGTGGCCGCCAGGAGCGTGGACCCCATCGCCAGCAGCCCGGACTACCAGGCGGATGTCGCCCGCGCCCAGCGGTTCAGCTTCCTGATGGATGAGGGGGTTGTCGAGAACCTGGTGGAAGCCGCCATCCGCTGTGTGATCAGCCACCCCGACGTCTCCACCGCGCTGCTGGGCATCTCCAGCGGCGAGCAGCTTGAGGCGGCGGCTCGCTACGTCGAGCGCGGCCCTCTGCCGGCCGAGGTCTTGGCGCGCATCCTTCGAATGCAGACAGCTTAGGGCGGGAAGCTGTTTGCACTCGGCGGCAAGCAGAGGTATCCTTTCCCTAGAGAAGAGAGAAGAACTGGACCAACAAAGATCGGCGATGAACAAGGTAGAGGCAGCTATGGCAATCTCCGAGTCGGTCTATCGTGCTCAGGTGATGGAAGAAGTCGAGCGTATCCCCCCCGAGTACCTGGCTCCCCTCCTGCAAATCCTCCGCGCCTACCGCGCGAGCGTTACTCTGGCGACAGAACACCACCAAGTGGCCGCCTTCACCGAAGAACCAACCGTAGCGGAGATGGACACTGAAGACGAACAGTGGGATCGTTTGTTTGCCAGGGAAGACGCACAACGGGTCATGCTTGAGATGGCACGCGAGGCTTTGGCCGAAGAGAAGGCCGGTCTGACGGTGGAGATGGCTTTTGATGAAGATGGGAACCTTATCGAGCCGTCATGAAGTCCAAGATCACAGCGAGTTTCCGCAAGCTTTATCGTCAGCTATCACCAGAGACAAGGCGTGCTGCTCGTGAAGCATATCTTCGATGGCTGCAAGATCCCACCGCTGCAGGACTGAATTTCAAGCGAGTCAGTGATAGCTTACCTATCTACTCTGTTAGAATCGGACGACAGTATCGGGCATTGGGGGTGTTGAATGGTGATACAGTCACCTGGTATTGGATTGGTAAACACGATGAATACGACCGCTTGTTGAGGTAATTTCGAGGTGGGGGTTAAGCTCATGCTCACACTCGTACCTCTACCCTCCAATCTTCAGTCTTTAGTCATCAATCTTTCGCTATCTGCCTCAGCAACTCCACCGTCGCGGTGACAACCTGGGCGTGCTGCGCGTCGGCGCTGATGGCCGCCGGCTGGTCGCCGCGCTGCGGGCCGTAGTCGCCAAACTGGGCGTGGTTGCCGCCCTCGATGGCGACATAGCGCGTCGTCGGGGGGAGGTTGGGACGCGAGGCCTCGATTTTGTCCAGCGTCGCCAGGCCATCGCGCGTGCCGTAGACCGAGACAACCTGGAGCGGCCGGTCGGCCAGCGAGGCGCTCGCCTCGGGGTAGGCGGCCCACAGAGCCAACCCCGCCACCGCGCCTGGGTGCTGGTAGGCATAGCGCGCCGCCATCGCCCCGCCGAGCGAGTGGCCGCCAACGGCCCAGCGGCGAATCTCGGGGTAGGCGGCCATGACCTCGCTGGCGCGGTCGGAGGCAAACACGGCCAGGTTAAGGGGCATGGGGGGGATGACGACAAGGTAGCCCTGGGCGGCGATGGCCCGTGCCAGGGGCGAGTACGCCTCGGGGTGGACGAGGCCGCCGGGGTAGAAGATCAGCCCCGCGCGGGGCGTCTGGCCGATGGGTCGAAACTCCAGCCAGCGGGCGGTCTTGACCTGCACCTGGGCGTCGGTCTGCGTCGCGGCGTCGGCCGCCGCCGACGCTTGGCCTGAGACGTTGACGAAGACGGTCAGGCCCACGACCAGGGCCAGCACGACCAGGACGAGGCTGAGGAAGAGGCGCTTGAGGGTGCGGTTGAGGGGACGCATGGGTGATATCCTGGATTGAAGTGTACCCCTCCTAGAGGGTCTGGGGCAGCCGTCTATTACTGCCTCCGTCTTTACATTCATGGCTTCGCCAGTATACTTGGACCGACAACACGGAAAGGCTGCTCTATGCACTACTACGCGCTCTTCTATGACGTGGTGGATGACTTCGTGACTCGCCGCGCCCCGTACCGTTCTGAACACCTGCGCCTGGCCCACGAAGCCCATCAGCGGGGTGACCTGTTGCTGGGTGGCGCGCTCAGCGACCCCGCCGACCGTGCCCTGCTGGTCTTCCGCGCCGCCGACCGCGCCACCGTCGAAGACTTCGCCCGCCACGACCCCTACGTCCTCCAGGGCCTAGTGAAGCGCTGGGAAGTGCGACCGTGGACCGTGGTGATTGGCAACGAGTAGGCCCTGGACGAGGGAGGCGGAAACGTGGACATCCAGATGCACCATCGGCGGGGAATAAACATCGCGGAAGTGGTGGGGGAGGGGGTGCTGCTGCGGAGCGGCCAGGACGTGCTGGATCTCATCGGCTCGCTCTACGGGAGCGAGGCGCGGCGGATCATCGTGCGCGAGGAGCAGCTCGACCCGGCCTTCTTCGACCTGCGGAGTGGAGTGGCGGGCGACATCACGCAGAAGTTTGTCACCTACCAGCTCACGGTCGCCATTGTGGGCCAGTTTGAGAAGTACACCAGTAAGGCCCTGGCCGACTTCATTCGCGAAGCCAACCAGGGCCGGCAACTGTTCTTTACCGCTTCCGTGAGCGAGGCGCTCGCCCGGCTCGCCACGGTCTAGGGGTGGGGCGGGGCAGCCGTTAGGACCCGACGAAGCGGCCCAGGAAGCGCTGGATGAACCACAGGATCGAGGGCAGCAGCAGGGCCGTCGCCATGAGGCGGGGCGTCTCGGGCCGCCAGGGCCAGGTGGGGATACGGTCGAGGCGCTGCTCCGCCGTGTTCAGGCTTTGCAGCGTCTTGGACCATTTCTCGACCTCGGTGTCTTTCCCATCGCGTACCGCACGGTGCAGTTTGGCAATCGTATCGTCCACACAGACCGCCAGTTCGGCCTGGCGTTGGCTCTTCTCGTCTACCAACTTGTTATGCAGGCCGAGCAGCGGGACCAGGAAGATGACACCGGCCACCAGGGGCACGCCGATGGCTAACGCCTGGCCGAGGGGTTGATTGAGGATGCTGGGCGAGGTGAGCAGCCAGGCATACTCGGCCACGGTCAGGCTCAGCCCCAGAAAGGCCGTGATGCGGGAAAAGCCGTAGAGCGGGTCGGGGTAGAACAGGTCAATGCGAATGTACGTGGTATAGATCTGGTTCATCAGGCGCAGCATGTGGATAAAGCCATAGACGGCCACACCAATGCTGGCGAACACAAAGCCCAGGATGAGACCGTCGAGAACAGTGGCAAGGGGCGAGGTGAAGAGTTTGAGGGTTTGAAAGACATCGCTGTCGCGCTCGCTGAGCAGCCACAGGCCCAGCGCGGCGAGACCGCCGAGGCTGGCGAGAAAGGCGCCGGGCGCGGGGGCCGTGACAAGGTGGTAGCGCAGGCTGTCATATTCGGCCTCATCCACAATCAGCGCCGGCCGCATGTCGTGCAGGGCCGACTGACCGATGACGTCGGTCACATGGGTGACCATGAAGGTGAGGGCGACGATGGCGGCCAGCACGGCATGGTTGAGGAAAATTGTGCCAGGCGGGTAGGCCCCATCGTTCCATTTAACCAGGGACACCAGGAGGAGGAGACCCAGCCCCAGGCCGAGGAACAACGTCCACGTCGGCGCGCGCACGCGCAGTAACCGCGCGAGGAGCCATTCCAGCCAACTGGGGGGATAGGGTGGCGTTTTGGCGCGGGGGGACGTGAGCGTGTCGGTCGGGGCGACGGTCGTCATACCAGGCCCTCCCACAGTCGGGGTTTATCGGCACGTAGAAGCGCAATACTACGCACTTCACCGACGTTGTCAAGAATGTCACCCTCACCAGGAGAACTATGGGCATCGGCGTCAGCCCGGACAACATTGGTCCGCTGATTCTCCTTAGCCTGGCCGCCCTGGTCGTGCCGGCCGTCCTGCTCTGGCTCGTTGGCCTGCTGCTGTCAGCGCTGCGCATCCGCCTGGGCTGCCTGAACGGCGTCGTGGTCGGCGTGGCGCTGCTGGCGGCGCTCGTGGCCGCCCCGCTGGTCGTGGACGAGGTCGGCCAACCCTTCCAGGGGCAGGTCATCCAGAAGACGGAAACCGTGCGGGTGCGCGCGGAAGGCGACTGGACCCACGACCTGAGCCTGACGGTGCGCTACGACCTGACGGGTCGCCCGCTGCCCGCCTTCACCGACTACTTCCAGGCCCAGGGTGAGGTGATGGCGGCCGGCGCCGCTCAGGAGGTCGTGGGCCTGCGCCCGGCGCCCGGCGACTTTGACCGCGTCCAGCCGGGTGACACGGTCGCGCTGCGGGTGGCGCGCGTGCGCGACGTCTTCAGCCTGGTCACCCTCGTCGGGCGCGCCGAGCCGACGCTGATTCGATGGCAGACGGCGGGCCTTTGGGCCGGCATCGCCCTGCTCGTCGGCCTGGCCTGGCTGGCGCGCAAGACGCCGCTGGGCTACGGTCCCCTCGTCCTGCTCGTTCTGGTCGGCCTGGCCTACCCCCTCGTCAACAGCTACCAGACCTGGCAAGCCTACGAGGACCTGAGCGCGGCGACGGTGCGCGGCGAGGCGACGGTGCGGGCCGTGCCCGCGTGACGGAAGTGAACCCCTGCCCACGCGGGGGCGAGCGCTGCACCACGGAGTTAGCGCAGCCCTACGACATCGTGCAGGTGGAGTTTATGCCGCCCGGACCCCGCGAACGCGAGGCGATCATTGGGGTGGATGCCGTGGATGCCGCGCCTGGGGGGCAGAGTCGTTTCCAGAAGGGCGCGCCCGTCGAGATTGCCTATCCCCCCGACGCCCCCCGCGAGGTGCGCATTGTGGGCGAGAAGCCCACGCACTACTGGCAAACGATGGTCGCGATCTACCGTGAGAACGTCCTGCTTCTGGCCGTGGCCGCCGTGTTGATTCTGATTCCCGCCCTGTTTGGTCGGCTGGGGCGTCTGGTCCGGCCCCCGCGCCGCTGACTAAGCGACGACCGCCCAATGTGTAATCGGCTTCACACAGTGGTTGTGAAGCCGATAATGGCACGAGTGGTACAGCCCTTGCTATACTGTGGACAACCTATGTCCCTAAGTACGCAAGGGGGTACTACTGTATGAAGGCTCTCATTCAGCGGACCTGCGGGCTATGTGGCTCGCCGTCCGCCGTGACCGTCATCTTTAAGGGCTGCCCTGATTGTGAGGGCCATGACTGTGGGCACTACGACCACGCGCAGCACTTCTGTGACGCGTGCTTCGCCGCCTACGGCATCGCCCTGACGCGGTCGGTCTTCAGCCGTCCCGGCCAGCCGTGCGGTTCCGCGGCCCCGACGACACGGCCCCGCCCACCTGTGCGCCCTGACCGGCCCCGAGTCTCGACCCTTGCGACGCCCGCCTCGACCTTCACTCCTCCACCTCTAGCGTGAGGCCGCCCGTCAGCCAGGCCAGGGCGTTATAGCCCAGGCCGACGAGACACACGACGAGCGCCAGCAACAGCCCACCCAGCAGCGAGACGGCGACCGTAATACTCAGCAGCGCCAGGGGACCCGTCTGGTCCAGCAGGCGCAGCCGATCCAGTACGGCTGTCAGGCGTAGGGCGTTAATCAGGTCAAGCGAGCCAAGGTTCTGGCCCAGCAGGGTCAGGCTGAACTGCTGCCAGCTTTCGAGCCAGGCGCGCACCGTGCGTACCAGGCTCACGCTGACCAGCCCGCAGACCAGGCCGGGCAAGACCATCGCCAGGCCGCCGAGCAGGCAGCCGAACTTCGCCAGCGAGAGGTAGCCGATGCGCCGCACGCGCAGCCGCGCTGTGCGCGGTACGGCTACGCCCGTCTGGAGTAAACGCGACTCGTCCATCTCGCCACCTTCCTCGTTCCTCGCTCCTCACTCATCGTTCCTCGCTCCTCGCTCCTCGTTCACCATTCATCCCTATCTCACATCTTCCAGGTGCGCCGCCAGCCAGGGCACCAGCATCTCGACTGGGCTGAGCGCGCCGTGGCGGCCGGGCATCTCGGCCGGCGGCTTGTGGACGCCTTCGACCTGGAGCGAGTACGTCCCGCGCGCCACTAGCACGACATCGCCCAGGCGGGACCGGGCCTCCGGCGAGGCGCTCGCCGCCGGGCCAAACAGGCCACTGGCGAAGGCGGCGTCGCTGTCCCAGGCGGCGAACTGCTCCGCCAGAGTCTGACGCACATAGTCCAGGACGTTGGCTTTCTCGCCCTGGCGGGCATAGAGGTAGGCCGTGCGGGCCTCGCCGGTCGGCGCGAACAGCAGGCGCTGGGCCAGGTCCGGATGGCGCGCCAACTCGACGGCGTCCTGGGGCTGCGAGCGCATCTGGCCGTGGTCGGCGCTGATGACCAGCAGGGTGCGGCGGCGGGCGCTGGGCGGCAGGTCATCCAGCAACTCGCGGCCTAGCGAGTAGGCCAGGTTGCGGATCTCGGCCCGAGTCATCTCGGTGTCGGGGCCATAGTGATGGGCCGCGCTGTCCACACCGGGCCAGTAGACCGAGACCAGGGCCGGGCCGGGCCGCGCCGTCAGCAGATGGCGCACGCCGACCCACATGTCGGCCGAGTTGAGATAGGGAACCATCTGCGCGCCGCGATACTGGAGCTTGGACAGGCCGCTGTCCAGAATGGTGTAGGGCAGCATAGCAAAGGTGGGTATCCCCTCGACGGCCAGGCGTTGCGCCACGCTGGGCACCGGGACAAAGGTGTCATAGTTCAGCCCCAGGTCCACCAGTTCGCCCGACCGCTTCGCCCCGCGCCCGCTCAGCAGAATCATGTTCGAGGCGCGGGAGAACTCGCGCAGGAACAACTCGTAGCCCAGCAGGCCGTGCTCAATGGGTGTGCGGCCCGTGGCGAAGGTGGTCGTCGCGGCGCTCGTGGTCGAGGGGAAGACCGAGGTGAGGGGGACGAGCATGCCCGCCTGCGCCAGCCGCTGGAAGCTGGCCTGGGGGTCGGCGTCGAGGGCCTCGCGCAGTTGAAGGTAGCCCAGCGCGTCGAGGATGATAAAGACGACGCGGTCCACCCGGCCCCGAAACGGCTCCCAGAGCGGGTCCCACAGGGGCGCGCCGCCCGGCTCGATGCCCAACAGGCTGGCGAAGGTGGGGGCGAGGTTGGCGATGGACAGGCCGGCGTAGTGGGGGAAAACCGCGTCGTCGTCCAGGCCGGGCAGACCAGGGAGGCGGTGGGCACGGATGCGGGCTTCGGCCTGGGCGGCCAGGGAGGATGGGGACACGGGAAGCTCCTGTTAGGCCCTGCCTCCGACTCAAGTCGGGGCTAGTGGGCGTGCCGCCGAACGTCGGCCTACGCCGCCGAAGAGTTGCCGCCTCCCTGAAGGGGGACGCTCGGCGCGCAGCGACCTTCAGGCCCGGCTTCAGTCGGCGCGATACTGGCGAACTGGGTTGAGTACAAAAAGGGAAGCCAAGTATAACTATGTTATGGAAAAAAGGCGAAGTCCGTAATTTCCGCTTGCATTTTTACCTCAAATGAGGTATACTCCTAATGGATTGAACCTTTTCGGGTCGTGTGCAAAAGTGGGCTGCTCCCACTTTTCTTGTTGTAGACGACCTGAAGACGCGCCCAGACGGCAGCCCGTCGAGCGCGGCATCCTACTTCACTCTTTCTGGCCCGCGATGGAGGGGCGTAGTCCGAGCCTATGGCTAGTGCATCCAAAAACGATCTAGCGGTCGCCATCAAGCATCTCGCCGCCGAGCGCAACTTACCGCGCGAGGTGGTGCGCGATGCCCTTGAAGCCGCACTCGTCTCTGCGTACAAGAAGACGCCCGAGGCGGCCGCCCAGCATATCACGGTGGACCTGGAGACGGCGGACGGGAAGCCGCGCGTGTACGCCGAAAAAGAGGTGGTCGAGGAAATGCGGGACGACCGCGTCCAGATCACCCTCGACGACGCGCGCCAGATTGACCCGTTGGCTGTGCTCGGCGGGACGATTCGCATTGATGTGACCCCGGACGACTTCGGGCGCATCGCCGCGCAGACCGCCAAGCAGGTCATCTTGCAGCGCATCCGCGAGGCCGAACGCGACCAGGTGTTCAGCCAGTACTCGCAGAGCGAAGGCGAGATTCTCCAGGGCGTCGTGCAGAGCATCGAGGGGCCAGACATTTCGATTCAACTGGACAAGGCCGAGGGCCGGCTCCCGCGCAAGGAGCAAATCCCCAAGGAGAAGTACTTCCGGGGCCAGCGCCTGAAGGTCTATGTCTATGAGGTTAAGAAGTCCAGCAAGGGACCTGAGATTATGGTCTCGCGGACGCACCGCAACATGCTGCGCCGCCTGCTGGAGCTAGAGGTGCCGGAAATCTTCAACGGCGCGGTGGAAATCAAGGCCATCGCTCGCGAGGCCGGCTCACGCTCGAAGGTCGCCGTCTCGGCGCGCCAGGAGGGCATTGACCCCGTTGGCGCGTGCGTCGGCATGCGCGGCGTGCGCATCCAGGCCCTGGTCAACGAACTGGGCGGCGAGAAGATTGACGTCGTCGAGTGGAGTTCCGATCCGGCCCTGTTCATCGCCAAGGCCCTCAGCCCGGCCATCGTGCTGAGCGTCAACGTCGAGGAAGGCCCCGACGGGCGCACTGCCAAGGTCATCGTGCCGGACAAGCAGCTCTCCCTCGCCATTGGCAAGGAAGGGCAGAACGCGCGTCTGGCGGCCAAGCTGACCGGCTGGCGCATTGACATCAAGAGCGAGAGCGAGGCCCAGGCCGAGGTCCAGCGCAAGAAGGTCGAGCAGAGCAAGAAGCAGGAGAAGGAAGCGGCGCTGGCCGATGCCCTGGCCCTGCTAGCCGAAGCAGCCCGTGTCGAGGCCGAGGAGCGCACCGGTGACACGGTTGCGCCCGTGGTCATGCCGGACGCCGCCCCGACGCTGCTCGCGCCGGCGGCCCAGGCGCCGGCCCAGCCTGAGGTGGCCCTGCCACCGGCGGCGTTCGTCGCGCCCGTCGCGCC
>CAZFUK010000076.1:0-212 GCA_964522005.1 uncultured Anaerolineales bacterium
GCGAAAAAGGCATTCCGTCATGCGTCAGGCGTAATCCGGCTTCCGTCAATGAGGGATAATAACCCTGGAATCATAAACCCGAACAGGGGGAAGGTCAAGAAAGAACCGAGGACAGGGGACCTTTTCACAAGGATACGGTGCTGTCACGCTGGAAGCAGGAGTTCTTGGCGCGCGCGCCGAGCCTGTTCGCCCCACCCGAAGAGCCAACCCGC
>CAZFUK010000076.1:222-10204 GCA_964522005.1 uncultured Anaerolineales bacterium
TGACGATGCAACTGGAGATGGCAAAAAAAGCCTGGCTCACCTTCGGCTCAACAAAGCCGCGCAACGGCGAACGGTGAGAGCGCTGCACCAGGGGCACGGCTACCCGATCCGCGAGGCGTGCGCGCTGTTGGACTTGGCGCCCAGTTCGTACTACTATCAGTCGGCTGGACGAGCGCCACCCCTAACCTAACCCGATTGCGTGTCCAGCTTTGCGGGTCCATTACAACCTCGCCCCTACCCCCCCTTCCTGCTAGGGAAGGGGGTCGGGGGGTTAGGTCGGTAGACGTCTACGCCAGCGGCCCAGGAGGCCCCGGTCCAGGCGGGGGGCGCGGGCGAAGTCGGCGCGGTGCTTCCAGATGAAGAGCAGGAGGCTGGCGGCCCAGACGTCCCACCACTCCGACGGCGGGGGCGCGAGCAGGAAGAAGGCGGCGAGGCTGAGCATGCCGAGCAGGACGGCCCAGCCCTCCACGACGAGCAGGGCCAGCCAGACGGCGAGGGCGAGGCCCAGCACGATGGGCACGACGTAGAGGCTCAGCCCACACCAGACGCCAAAGGTGACACTGAGGGCCTTGCCGCCGCGCCAACCCAGGAAGGGGGTGTAGGCGTGGCCGACGATGGGAGCGAGGGCCGTCAGGACCAGCGGCCAGCCGGACAGCCCGCCCGCGTAGTGGGCCAGCCCGACGGGCAGCGCGCCTTTGAGGAACTCCAGCAGAATCGCCAGGCTGCCCCAGCCTTTGCCCCCAGCGCGGAACACGTTGGCGGCGCCCGGGTTGCCGTCGCCGTAGGCGCGAATATCCACGCCCAACACCGCCCGCCCCAGCCAGTAGGCCAGGGGCAGGGCGCCTGAGAGAAACGCGGCCACAATCCAGACGAGATGTAACATGGTCTTCCTCCTAGCCACCAGGAAGACAAGCGTTAGACGCGGCGGTCCTTCCAACGCAGGCCACGGCCAAAGAGACGACTCAGCAGGCCCCAACTGCCCGCCGCCTGGACGAGCAGCGCGCCCAGGGGCGCCAGGAGCGCATAGCGCCGGCCGCCGAAGCGCCGCGCCCAGGGCAGCAGGCTGAGGGTCACCACGGTCCAGGTGGCGAGCAACCAGGCGGGCGAGAGGCGGCGGCGCGCGACGTACACGCCGACGTGGAGCGGCGTCAGCAGGGCGGTGATGAACAGGACGGTCGAGAGGACGCCGCCTGTCCAGCGCAGCGAACCGGAGCCGAGGCGGGTCATGCCGTGCCAGAGGTGCCCGACATCCTGGTACATCTGGACCGAAGCGGCCCCTTCGCCGTGGAGTGCGGGCACGCGGTAGCCCAGGCCGTCCAGGTGGTGGCCGAGGGCCAGGTCTTCGAGCGGCTCGCGCCAGACATGGGCGAAGCCGCCACTGGCGGTATAGACCTCACGCCGCAGGAGGATGTACTGGCCGTTGAGCAGTGGCTGCGCGCTGCTCTGTCCGGCGAAGAGGGCGGCAAACGCGGCCAGCAGCGCGAGGCGGTCGAGCAGGCCGCGATACTCCTGGCGGGGAAACAGGCTCAGGCCATCGAGACCGTGGGACACGGCATAGGCCACGGCCTGGGCCGGCCCGTCGGGCGCGTGGCGGGTATCGGCGTCGGTGAACAGGAGCCAATTGCCACGGGCGGCCAGCGCGCCGTAGTGGCAGGCGTGGGGCTTGCCGAGCAGGCCGGCCGGTAGGCTGGGCGGCTGCACCACCCGCGCCCCCATCCGCGCCGCCATCTCCCCCGTGCCATCGGTGGAGTGGTCGTCCACGACAACAATCTCACACGGTCCAGGGTAGGCGGCAGCCTCGAGCGAGGCGAGCAGGGCGGGCAGATGTTGCGCCTCGTTGCGAGCGGGGATGATGATGGACAGGCTGGGCAAACTGCGCGGCGGGTCGGCGGCGGCGGGCAAGGTGGGCAGGGCGCGGAAGGCGCGGTCGGCGCGGAGGCTCAGGGGGACGGCGAGGAACGCGACCGAGGCCATGAGGCGCAGGGCGACGGGGGACGGAGGAGTGATTGAAGACTGGTGATTGATGACTGAGGGCTGAGTGGTCTTGGTCCTGGGTCCTGGGTCCTTGGTCATAGCTAAGCCTGCCGTCGCTTCACCCACATGGTCACGCCGGGGCGCGGCTCCAGGGTAGCGCCCATGTAGGGGCGAATTGTGTCGCCGTTGAGCAGCCGCAGGTCGAAGGTCTGGAGCAGGCGCGCCAGGACCGTCTTGACTTCGACCTGGGCGAAGGCGGCCCCAATGCAGATGCGCGGCCCGCCGCCGAACGGGATGTAGGCGAAGGGCGCACGGCGGTCGTTGGCCGGGCTGAAGCGGTCGGGGTCGAAGCGGTCGGGGTCGGGCCAGTGGGCCGGGTCGCGGTGGGCCAGGTAGATGGAGTACATGACGCGCGTCTCGGCCGGCACATGGTAGCCCTGCACCGCTACGTCGCAGGCGGCGCGGCGGTTGCCGACGTGGATGGGCGGGTAGAGGCGCAGCGTCTCCTTGATCACGCGGTCCAGGTAGTCGAGTTGGGCCAGTTGGTCCGGGCTGGGCGGCGCGTCGGAGAAGCCCACGACGCCGTCCACCTCGGCGCGGGCGCGGGCCAGGGCGTCGGGGTGCTGGCCGAGCAGCGTCAGGGTCCAGGCCAGCAGGGCGGTACTGGTGTCGTGCCCGGCGATGAGCATGGTCAGCAGTTGGTCGCGGATGAGGTCGTCGGTCATGCCCGGCACGGCGATGAGCTGGCCGAGCAGGTCGTCCGCCTCGACCTCGCCACCCCGCGCGCGCACCTCGGCCCGCCGGCGCGCGATTACGTCGTACAGGTAGTCGTCCATCTCGCGCAGGGGGCGCGTGTAGCGCGGGCGCGGCATGCCCGGCCACATGATCCACAAACCGGGCGAGATGTACTCGATGACGCCGAGAACGGCATGCCACAGGCGGTCCATGTCGGGCGCGAAGTCCACCTTGAAAAGCGTGCCCATGAGAATGAGCAAGGCCAGCCGGCGCATCTCCACCAGCATGTCGCGCGTCTCGCCGTCGCGCCAGCGCCCTGTCACCAAGTCGGTGGCCTCCCAGAAGGCGGCCACATGGCCGAGGACGTGCTTGCGGTGGAGGGACGGGTCCATGTGGCCGCGCAGGGTGTCGTGGAGCTCGCCATCCACGACGAGGATGCCCTGGCGCAGCAGCCGCGTGACGGGGTCGCTCTCGGTGCGCCACAGGAACTTGTTGCGCTCGGTGACGAGAATCTGGCGGCTCGGCTCCGGTCCCACGAAGACGGCCGGCCGGAAGCGGGGCATGGTAATCTGGAAGGCGCGGCCGACATAGCGGTTCATCAGGCTCAGGGCGGTCAGTAGCGATCGGTCGCGTGCCAGGCCCCGCAGCACCTGGAGGCCCACTTCGCCCGTCGCCACGGGCAGCGGCTTGCCGTCTCCCCTCGCCGCCACATCCTCCGCCCTCCGTCCTCCGTCCTCCGCCTGCCCCCCGTCATGGGGGGTCTTCGGTCTTCCGTCTTCGGTCCGTCCGTCCTCCGTCACCCCTCCTCCTCAACCTGCCGTACCAGGTCCATCATCTCCGCGAACTCCTCCTCGAAGTGCTGCACAATCCGCGCTGGCTCCGGCACCAGGCCGAGGTCGGAGGCGATGCCCACCGTGACCTCGCCGTGATAGCTGAGGATGCTCACGCCCAGGCCCAGGCGGCCCGACTGCGGCACCCAGAACATGATGCCCTTGATGGGCTGGCCCGCCAGGTAGAGCTGCTCGCGTGGCCCCGGCACATTGGTCATGACCGCCGTGGCCTTGGTGCCAAAGATGTTGACGATAATGTCCTGGATTTGCTCCGGTACCATGCCCGTGACCTGGAGGATGCCCAGCGCGACGACCGCTTCCGGCGAGTGCTTGATGTCGTCCATGCGCCGCTTGAGTTCGTGGAGCCGGTCGAAGGGGTCGTCAATGCCCAGCGGCAGCGACAGGAAGACGAGGCCGAAGTGGTTGCCCAGCTTGGGCGTGACGGCGTCAATGGGCCGCAGGTTGACCGGAATCACGGCGCGGACGTTCAGGTCGTCGGCGGGCTGGCCCTGGTCCAGCAGGTAGCGGCGCAGCGCGCCGGCCACCGCCGTCAGCAGGACATCGTTGACGGTGCCGCGCAACGCCTTGCCCACGGACTTAACATCGGCCAGGGGAATCGGCTCGGACCAGGCCGCGCCCTTGTCCGGCTGCAACGGCCCCTTGAAGACCGTCTTGGGGTCGGGCGGCATGAGCAGCAACTTGCCCAGGGCGCCCGTTGCGCCCAGGCCGAGCTTGGTCAGTTCCAGCGCCTTGGAGGGGTGGATGAGCGCCTCCATGCCTTCGTGGGTAATCGCGCCCGCCACGTGTTGAGTGGACTTAACCGTGCGTCGTACGGGGCGGATGAGCGAGGCGAGCGGGCCCCGCTGCCGTCGGCGTCCGTCCACTTCGGGCATGGGTTGCGGCCAGGGCGCATCCTCCTCGTGGTCGAGCATGGAGAGCATGACCGACACCAGGGCGATCCCGTCGGCGATGCAGTGGTGGAGGCGGCTGATGACCGCGCAGCCGTCGCCGTAGCCTTCCACGACGTGGAACTCCCACAGGGGACGGGAGAAGTCGAGCGGCGTGCTCATCAGGTGGCTGACATAGCGCTGGAGCATCGCCTTGTCGCCAGGCGGGGGCAGCTTAAAGCGGTGGACGTGGTTCTCCAGGTCAAAGTGGGGGTCAAGCTCCCAGCGCGGCGGCTGGTTGGGCATGGCCGAGGGCACCACGCGCTGACGGAAGCGCTCGTAGCGCAGGAAACGGTACTCCAGCGCGGCGTGCAGCCGGTCGTAGTCAATCGGGCCGTCAAACATATAGACGCCGGTAATCATCATCAAGTTGTCGCGCTGCTCCATGCGATACCACGCGGTATCCACCGGCGCCATCGCCTCGCTACGTCGGCTAGCCATACTGCTCTCCTTAGAGGTTAACCCCTCTCGTCTACCACCCAGTCGTGGATAGCCTCAAAGGCTGGCTGGAGGGATCGGTACAACTGGCGGTAAATCGCGTAGCCCGGCGCGTAGCGCGGGGCCTCAGCGCTGGGGGCGGTGCGGGTCACCACGCGGATGCCCCGCGCCGCCGCCTCTTCGACCGAGGCATAGACCCCGGTTCCCACGCCGGCCAGGAGCGCCGCGCCGTAGGCGGCGCCCTCCGCCACATTAATTGTAACCAATTCTGCCCCAAATACATCAGCCTGAATCTGCCGCCAGAGGGGGCTGCGCGCTCCGCCGCCTGACACCCGCACCTGCTGCACGGCCAGCCCCAGGTCACGAATCAGTTCCAGGCAGTCGCGCAGGCTGTAGGCCACGCCTTCGAGGACGGCCCGCGTCAGGTGGGGCTTGCCGTGGCGCAGAGTCAGGCCGACGAAGACGCCCTTGGCGTGGGGGTCGGGGTAGGGGGTCCGCTCGCCGCTGAGATAGGGCAGGAACAGCAGCCCCTCGCTGCCGGCCGGGGCGTGGGCCGCTTCGGCGGTCAGCAGTTCATACGGGTCCACCCCCATCAGCCGCGCCACTGCCGTCTCGTCCTGGCCCAGCGCGTCGCGCAGCCAGCGCAGGCTGCCGCCGGCCGAGAGCGTCACGCCCATGACGTGCCACTTGCCGGGCACGGCGTGGCAGAAGGCGTGCAGCCGGCCTTGAGGCTCCAGCGCGAACTCGTCCAGGTGGGCGAAGACGACGCCCGACGTGCCGACGGTGACCGATACCAGGCCCGGCTCCACAATGCCGCTGCCGACCGCGCCCGCCGCCTGGTCGCCGCCGCCGCCGACGACAGGGGTGCCGGCGCGCAGGCCGGTCGCCTGGGCCGCGGCCTCGCTGACGCGGCCGCTGACGACGGGCGACTCGAAGACGTCGGGCAGCCAGTCGCGCGGGATGTCCAGGGCAGCGAGCATCTCGGCGGACCAGGTCCGCCGGCGCACGTCGAACAGCGAGGTGCCCGACGCGTCGGATACCTCGGTGGCGTACTCGCCGGTCAGCCGATAGCGGATGTAGTCCTTGGGCAAGAGAATCTTGGCCGCCTTGTCGTAGACCCCTGGCTCATGCTCGCGGGTCCAGACGATTTTGGGGGCGGTAAAGCCGGGCAGGACGGCGTTGGCGGTCAGGTCGAGCAGGCGCTGGAAGCCGACGCGCTCGGTGATCCACTGGCACTGGGGGCCGGTGCGTTGGTCGTTCCACAGGATGGCGGGGCGGAGGGGGCGGGCGGCCCCGTCGAGCATGACCATGCCGTGCATCTGCCCGCTGAGGCCGACGCCGCCAATGTCGCCGCCGCTTAGCCCGGCCGAGGCCAGCGCCCGCTGGATGCCGGTGGTCGTGGCGGCCCACCAGTCGTCGGGGTTCTGCTCAGACCACAGCGGGCGGGGGGTGTAGAGGGGGTACTCTTCGGTGACGTTGGCGACGACCCCGCCGCCTTCATCGAGGATGAGGATTTTGGTTCCCGACGTACCCACATCAATGCCGAGGAGGTAGGGCATAAGCTCCCTCTCTGACCGAGGACGGAAGACGGAAGACGGAGGATGGATGATTGACGATTGACGATTGACGATTAACGATTAACGATGCTGGCAGCGTGCAGCTCACCGCTGATAGCTGACAGCCTATGGCTGATAGCTGACCGCTGATTGCTGTCAGCCAGGAGCCGATTGAGCTTGATTATGCCTGAAGTGGGCGAGATGGGCAAGCGGGGAGGCACAAATACCCCGTTCTCGTTGTGAAAACGGGTCAATCATTAGTCATCAATCTTCAATCTTCAATCTCTCAGGCGGGGGTCGAGGGCGTCGCGGAGGCCGTTGCCGAGGAGGTTGACGGCGAGGACGGTGACGAAGATGAACAGGCCGGGGATGAGGAC
Organism: uncultured Anaerolineales bacterium; assembly: GCA_964522005.1. GTDB lineage: Bacteria > Chloroflexota > Anaerolineae > Epilineales > JAHCIE01 > JAHCIE01. The sequence goes on from CAZFUK010000076.1 coordinate 7,080, forward strand.
GAGGCTGATGGAGTGGTAGATGTACTGCTGCGAGTTGGTGAGCATGTTGCCCCAACTGGGCGTGGGGGGCTGGATGCCGAAGCTCAGGAAGCTCAGCGCGGCTTCGGTCAGGATGATGCCGCCGACGGCCAGCGAGGCCCAGACAATCATGACGTGGACGACGTTGGGCAGGATGTGGCGGGCCAGGATATGCGTGTTGGTGGCCCCGGTGGCCCGCGCCGCCTCGATGAAGTCGCGGGACTTGACGGCCAGCACCTCGGCGCGGACCAGGCGCGAGATGCCGGTCCAACTCAGCGAGGCGATGACCGCCGCCAGGACGAAGGCGCTGGGCGAGAAGAAGGTCGAGATGAGAATCAGGATGAACAGGCCGGGCAGGCTGATGACAACATCCACCAGGCGCATGAAGACCGCGTCCACAGGCCCACCGTAGAAGCCGGCCACGCCGCCGATGAGGGTCCCGATGGTCAGCGCCATCAACACCGTCAGGCCGGCGACGCTGAGCGAAACCCGCGCGCCATAGACCGAGCGGGTCAGCACGTCGCGGCCTAGCTCGTCCGCGCCGAGCAGGTAGCCCTCGCTGAAGGGCGGCTTGAACGCGGCCAGCAGGCTCTGCTCGTAGTAGGTGTGGCCGGTGACGTAGACCGAGATGAGGTCGGCGCTCAGGGCCATGAGCACCAGGAGCAGGACGACGCTGCCCGCCGCCATCGCCAGCCTGTCGCGGCGGAAGCGCCGCCAACTACGCGCCCAGAAGCCAGGGCTTGTCTGGGGCGCGGCCAGGCTCATCGCCTTGAGGTGGGCGGGGTCGCGGGTGAGGGCGCTCATGGAGGTCTCCCGTCAACTGACTTTGATGCGCGGGTCGAGCAGGCCGATGGTGATGTCGGCCAGCAGATTGCCGAGGATGACCAGGGTCGAGGTGATGGTCGCCAGCCCCATAATCGTGGTGTAGTCGCGCTCCAGGGTGGCGTCGAAGGCGAGGCGGCCAATGCCCGGCCAGGAGAAGATGACTTCGGTGACGAGCGCGCCGCCGATGAGGCCGGGCAGCGCCAGGCCAATGAGGGTGACGACGGGCAGCAGGCCGTTGCGCAGGGCGTGGCGGAAGATGACGACCGGCTGGGCCAGGCCCTTGGCGTGGGCGGTGCGGATGTAGTCCTGGCCGATGACTTCGAGGATGCCGGTGCGGACGAAGCGCGTCCAGCCCGCGATCTGGACGAAGGCCAGGCAGAAGGCGGGCATGGCGAGGTGCCAGAGCATATCGAGCAGGGTCAAGGGCTTGCCGAGGGTCTGGAAGCCGCCCGAGGGGAACGAGGGCAGGCCCAACTCCTTGAGCTTGACCGAGAACAGGAGAATCATGAGCAGGCCGAGCCAGAAGGTGGGGATGGCCTGGCCCATGGTCGAGAGCACGGTCGCCACCTGGTCGAACCACGAGCCGCGCCGCACCGCCGCGTAGACGCCGATGGGGATGGACAGGCCGAGGGCGAGCAGGAGCGCGGTCAGCGAGAGCAGCAGGGTCTTGGGCAGGCGCTCGGCGATGCGCTCCCAGACTGGGCGGCCCGTGCTGAACGAGATGCCGAAGTCCCCCTGGACCATGCCGCCCATCCAGCGGCCGTATTGCTCGTAGACCGGGCGGTCCAGGCCGAGGTTGGCGCGGATGCGCGCCTTGTCCTCCGCCTTGATGTTGGGGTCCAGCTCGAAACGCGACAGGGGGTCGCCCGGCGCGGCGTGGACCAGGGCGAAGATGAGCACGGTGATGCCCAACAGCAGCGGGATGGACTGCGCCAGGCGCTGGAGGATGAGGCGGTGCATAGAACCTCCACAGGGATAGGTCATCAGTAGTCGGTAGTCAGTAGTCGGTAGTCAGTAGTTGGTAGTCAGTAGTTGGTAGTTAACTGACTACTGACTACCGACTACTGACGACTGATGACTGCCGATTGACTACGTCCCTCCTACTTCCCGTCCGTCACCGACCACAGGTGCGCCTGGTGGCGCCAGTTGACGGCGTTGGGGACCATGTTTTGCACGCGCTTGTTGGTGGCGGCCAGGCCCTTGGGGAAGTCCAGAATCACGACGGGCATCTCCTCCGCGATGATGCGCTGCGCCTGGAAGTACAGGTCCTTGCGCTTGGCGACATCCGTCGTGGTCAGGGCGTCGTCGAGTAGCTTGTCCACCTGCGGGTTGGAGTACTTGCCCATGTTGAAGCCGCCCTCGTAACCACTGGTATGGAACATACTCTTCTGGTTGGGGTCTACGCCCCACGAGAAGCCGACCAGGAAGCAGTCGAAGTCCTTAGTCTTGGTGATGCGGTCGAGGAAGGCGTTCCACTCCTCGGTCTTGGGCGTCATCTCCACGCCGACCTTGCGCCACTGCTCCTGCATGACGGTCAGGTAGCTCTCGCGGACCTTGTTGCCGGCGTTGGTGTAGCAGGTGAAGCTGAGCTTCTGGCCGTCCTTGGCGCGGACGCCGTCCGCCCCCTTCTTCCAGCCCGCCTCCTCCAGTAGGGCCTCGGCCTTCTTCGTGTCGTAGGGGTAGCGGGGCTGGTTGTCCTTGTTGTACGCCCAGGACAGCACCGGCTGCGCTGAGTGGGCGACCTGCCCCTGGCCGAACATGATGACCTTAACCATCGCCTCGCGGTCCAGGGCATAGGCCAGCGCCTGGCGCAGCTTCTGGTCCTGGAACAGCCCCGTCTTGGCCGGGTCGAGTTGATAGGTGTAGAAGGTGAAGCTGAACTGGTCGAAGGCGTGGACGGTGAGATGCGGCTGCTTCTCCATCTCGGCCAGGAAGGCCGGCTCAAACCCGCCGAAGTCAATCTCGCCCGTCTTCAACTGCGCCGCGACCACGTTGGCGTCCTGGACAACCTTGAAGATGTACTGGTCAACCTTGGGCCGGCCCAGGAAGTAGTCCGGATTGGCGACCAGGGTGATATGGTCGGCCTTGACCCACTCCTTGAACTTGAAGGGGCCGCTATAGACCGGCGTCTTGGTGTTGAAGTCACTCGTCGCCAGGTCCTCCGGCTTGACGCTGCCCAGGATGTGCTTGGGCAGAATCTGGTAGCTCATGTCGGTGACGAGTAGGTCGGCCTTGACCGACTTGAGTTTGAACTCAATCTCGGTCGGACTCTTGACGGTGAT
>CAZFUK010000076.1:10214-13686 GCA_964522005.1 uncultured Anaerolineales bacterium
ATCGAGTCGATGACCGGGGCGAGGTTGGCGCGGCGCGGCGAGTTGACCTTCTCGTTGAGAATCAGGTCGTAGGTGAACTTGACGTCCTCGGCGGTCAACTTCTGGCCGTCATGGAACTTGGCGTCGTCGCGCAGCTTGAAGGTATACGTCAGGCTGTCGGGGGTGATGGTCCACTCTTTGGCGAGCTGAGGCATGGGCAGCAGGGTCTGGGGGTCGAGCCAGACCAGGCCGTTACCCAGGAGTTGGAGGACGGCGCTAGAAGCCGTATCGCGCGACAGCACCGAGTTGAGGGTCTGCGCGTCGGCAAACACGCCCTCGGTGATGGCGCCGCCCTGTTTGGCTTCGGCGGGTTTAGCGGCGGGCGCCTGGGCGGCCGGGGCTTGCGTGGCCGACTGGGCTGGCGCGGGCGCCGCCGGCGCTTGCTGGGCGGTAGGCTGGCTGGGAGGGGACGCGGCCTGAGGGCCGCCACAAGCAGATATGACTATTAGACATATCACCAGGCCAAAAAGGGAGAGACGGGGCATAGGATTCTCCTTCCAGGGGGATGGTGGGCTACAGGTGGGGCGTGGCGTCGCTCTGCCAGACGCCTGTTATCCTAATCTATGCCGGGGCGGCTTGTCCGGTTCAAACTGATTATAATTACCCTACTCTGTAACTCCCTAGCTCGATGAGAAGGAACTCCCATGCGCCGACGTATCACCCTGCTGTGTCTCGTCCTGCTCGCCCTGCTGCTGGCCCTGCCCGCGGCCGCTCAAGGTCCGACGCCACCCCTGAACAAGGACGCCGAAGCCAAGATTACGCCGGCCCTGCGCGCCGCCCTCGCCAAGGATGGCCGCGCCGAGTTCCTGGTCCGGCTGCGGGAGCAAGCCGACCTGACCGGCGCGGCGGCCCTGCCCGACCGGGCGGGCAAAGCGCGCTTCGTCTACGACCGGGTGCGTGACACCGCGCGCCAGACCCAGCCGGGTGTAGTGGCGGAGGTCCAGGCCGTGGGTGGGCAGGCGCGGTCGTTTGCCCTGGTCAACGCCCTGCTAGTGACGGGCGACGCCAAGGTAGTGGACCGCCTGGCGCGGCGGGCGGACGTAGCCCAGTTGGAGCTAAACGGCGCGTTCAAGGGGGTGCAGTCGGCGCCCCAGGAGGCGCAGGCCCAGACCGTCGGCACGCCGTGGGGCATCAACAAGGTGAAGGCGCCCCAGGTGTGGAGCCAGTATACGCGCGGGGCGGGCATCGTCGTCGCGAGCGCCGATACCGGCGTGGCGTGGACCCATCCCGCTCTCAAGCCAAAGTACCGAGGCTGGAACGGGACGGCCGCCGACCACAGCCTGAGTTGGCACGACGCCATCGAGAACCAGGCCGCGCCGCTGGACGACAACGGCCACGGGACCCACACGACCGGTACCATGATCGGCAGCGAGGGCGCGAACAACGTCGGCGTCGCGCCGGACGCGCAGTGGATCGCCTGCCGTAACATGGACCACGGCGTGGGCACGCCGGCGCGCTACCTGGACTGTATGGAGTTCTTCCTGGCGCCCTTCCCGCCGACCGGCACCTTCATTGACAACGGCCACCCCGACCTGGGCGCCGACATCATCAACAACTCGTGGGGCTGTCCAACCGACGAGGGCTGCTACCCCCAGACGGTCACCGAGGCCATCCGGGTGCTGCGGGCGGCGGGCATTATGTTCGTCGCGTCGGCGGGCAACGACGGGCCGCAGTGTAGTACAGTTATTGACCCGCCGGGCCTGGTCGCGGATACGTTTACCGTAGGGGCGTTTAGCGAGAGCGGGAACATCGCGGGCTTCAGCAGCCGTGGTCCCGTGACGGTGGACGGCAGCAACCGCTCGAAGCCCGACATCGCCGCGCCAGGCGTGAACGTGATTTCGTCGGTCATGAGCGGCGGCTACGGGTCGAACCAGGGCACGTCCATGGCCTCGCCCCATGTGGCGGGTGTGGTCGCCCTGGTCTGGGCCGCCGCGCCTCAACTCAAGGGCCAGATCACGGCGACGGAGGCCCTGTTGCGGGCGACGGCCACCCAGCGCAACGATAGCCAGTGCGGCACAACGGCCGAGGGCCGCGCCAACCACGTCTGGGGCTGGGGTGAGGTGAACGCCCTGGCGGCGGTGGAAGCGGCGCTGGCGACGGGCGAAATCAGCGGCACGGTACGCAGCACTGCCACATCACAACCGCTGCCGAACGCCCAGGTGAACCTGACAGGCCCCGGGGCACTGGCGGTGACGGTGACCACGGATGCCCAGGGACAGTACCACTTCCGAGGCCCGCTCGGCGCCTACACCCTGACGGTCCTGGCCTTCGGCTACCAGTCGGCCACCGCGCAGGTCAGCCTGGCGAGTGGTGGGGTGGGGCAGGACTTCTCACTGGCGTCGGCCCAGGAGTTTACGGTGTCGGGGATGGTGCGCCAGGTGGGCAGCAACACGCCGATCCGCGCGTCCGTCGTCGCCATTGGCTCGTCACGCCGCGCCACAACCGGGGCCGACGGTTCTTATAGCCTGACGCTGCCCGCCGGCACGTATACCCTCCGCGCCGAAGCGATGGGCTTTAAGCCAAACGAAGTACGCGTGGCCATCGGTGGCCCAACGACGCAGGACTTTAGCCTCGCCCTGGCGGCGCCTATCCTCGTCGTGGACGACGACGAGGGCAAGGACCTGGAGACGCTCTACACGGGCGCCCTGACCAGCCTCGGCCGCCCGTATGACATGTATGAAGTCAGGGATACAGGCAGCGGACCGACAGACGAAGTCCTCGACAACTACTGCCTGGTCATCTGGGTCGTCGGCGGGCCGCGTCATCGCCTGCGCACGTCCGATACTCAGGCGCTCAAGGTCTACCTGGACCACGGGGGCCGGCTCCTGCTGAGCGAACCGGGTGGCGCGTCCTCGGCTTTCCACACCAGTTACCTGCATAGCACCCTGACCGGCGGCTCGACCGCCCTCACCCTGGTCGGGACCGGCGTGTTTTCCGGCGCCTTCAGCTACTTTACGGACAGCCGGACCGACCCCGCCGCGCCCATCACGCTGCTGGACGGCGGCCAGCCCGCCTTCAGTTGGGTCGGGCAGTCGACCTACGGCGCGGTGGCCTACAGCGGCGCGTATAGGGCGCTCTACCTGAGCTTTGGCCTTCAGAACATTGGCCTGACCAGTCGCACCGCGTTCCTCAACCAGGTCTTGACCTGGTTTGGCTGTCCGCGCTGCCGCTTGCCAGGGGATGTAGACTATAGCGGCCAGGTGGACGTGGTGGACATTATCCGCGTCACCCAGGCGTTGGGCCAGACGGTGGGCCAGGGCGGCTACCGCCGTCAGCTCGACCGCAACCTCGACACCGTGATTGACGCCGCCGACGTGGACGCCGTGGCGGCGAACTGGGCGGCGAAGTGTCAGTAGACAGGGAATAGGGAGCGGGGATTGGGGAATAGAGGGTAAGATAGCATCCTGTGAGGCGTCTGACCCCTTGCGCTCAG
>CAZFUK010000077.1:0-3726 GCA_964522005.1 uncultured Anaerolineales bacterium
TCAGTATGCCGTCTACAGTCTGTCGAGCGTCATCTTTCTGGGAATCGGCATCTTCCTCTATGGGCTAACCATGATCCTCAGCCGGGCCTATCCGAAGCCGCTGGGCTGGCTGGCGGTGGTGGCTGGCGCGGGCGCATTCGTGGTAGGAGTCGCGCAGGTACTGGGCGGGCCAGAGTTCCGGGCAACCGAGGTCTTCGACGTCCTGTTCTCGATGCTGAGTACGGTATGGTTACTCATCACGGGCGTACTGATGTGGCGTAAAGCGCCCGGCGAGCCAACAGTCGAGACCCTAGCTGAATAGCAAGGAGGCAGAGCGATGATTGACACCCGTGTACAGGCCGCTCAACCCCGCCCAGTGCCTGATCGGCAGGTTCTCCGCGCCGAGCTTGAGACGACGCGGGCCACCTTCCACCAGCGCTTAGACGCAGTCGTCGGTGACCGATGGCGGCAGAAGTGTCCGGGGAGCGCGTGGACGGTCCGTGAGGTATTCGCCCACCTCACATGGGCGCTGGAGTACCTGCCCAAGGAAGTCCAAAGCGCGCGCCGAGGCAAGGGGATGTTCAACATGCCGAAGTGGCTAGGGGATCCGCTGAGCTACTGGTACGTGCGCGTCATTGCACGTAGCAGTACGCCTGAGTCGATCCGGCGTCGCTACGATAACGCGATGAATGCAACCCTGGCGGCCCTGGAGACGGTGCCGGACAGTGATTGGCAGCTCGGCGCTCAGTTCTACGGGGAAGGCTTTTATACAGTTGCGGATCTGTTCCAGACGCCGGCTGAGCATCTGGCGGAACACACCGCCGGGCTGTAACTCCCAGGTGAAGCGAGGATGTTATGGCTTCGAGTTCCACTACCAGCTCCGTTCGCCGCCCCGTTGGCCTCATGCTCGTGTTCACGCTGCTCTCCTGGCTGGGAGAGTACACTCACAATCTAGCCGAGCTACCGAGTCTCACCTTGATCAGCCCTGAGAACAGCCTACCTGCGCTCATCTCACTGGCCCTCTTCGGTGTGTGGTGGCTCACGCCCTTCAATCGTACACCCACATTCTTGCTTCTGGCGTGGGCCTTACTCCACCTCATGGGTGGGGCCATTGTCTCGGTCATCCCGTTTGGTTTTCTCCCCTTCTACCCTGAGCAGACAGTTGAGCACTACGCGGCCCATGTCATGTATGGCCTTGCGCAACTACCCTTGATCATGCTGGCGGTCCAGCGATTGCGGACGCCCTAGAGAGGGATCACTAGAATGCAAGCCAAGACTTTCATCGCCACGCGCGGCAAGGGCATCGCTCGTGCAACCGCCGGCGACACGGGCGCGTGGCAAGTAGAGACGCTACTGGGGGACACCGCTGTGCGTTGCCTGGCTGTGGATCCGCTGGACAAACAGAGAGTCTTCGCGGGCACTTGGACAGGTCATCGCGAAGGGGCGTTGCGAGATTGCCATTCGCTCACCTTTCATGCAACTCGTGGCGAGTGGCTGTACGAGGGAGGGGGTACCGGCAGTGGTCATGCCTTCAGTCGTGATGGCGGCGCAACCTGGTCCAGGACAAAACAAGGTCTTGACCGCCATTATGGCTGGGCGGTAGCCGCCGATGCCGAGCAGCCTGAAGTGCATTACCTCTCAGCATCCCCTGGCCCTGCCAAGGCGCACAGCGAGAACAATGCACAAGCCGGCATTTTTCGATATGACGGTACGCGCTGGCAGCGGCTGGCCGGTGGTCTGCCATCGCCTCTGAACCAGATGCCCTATGCGCTCATCACCGACCCCTTGGCGCCGGGGCATGTCTACGCGGGTCTGAGCAACGGCGAAGTCTGGCACAGTGCCGATCATGGAGACCATTGGCAACCACTACCATTTCATCTAGGTCGGATTGGCCGGTCACTTGTCATGCTCTAGTACAATTGCGCTTACATACCTGGAGGGGTGCCTTTGACCCAGGGCCGAGAAGGTAAGCGATGGCGGGTCACCGCGCTGCCGCCCTGTCCTTCGCGCCCTCCCGCAGCAGCTTCTCATACGCGCCGGTCCACAGCGCCGACGTGCGCGTCATCTTGGTCAGCTTGATGTCGCTGAAGCGCGGCAGGAGCTTCGCCAGCGCCAGCGGGAGGTCATTCCAGCGGCCTTCGAGCAGGACCTTCTCCAGTTCCTTGGCGCTCCGCTCGACCCAGTCCCACTCCAGCCGGAACTTGTCAGCCTTCCGCTGCGTACGGTATACGCACTTGCCCGTGGACTTCCTGCGCGTCGTTACGATGCTGGCCGCCACTTGCGCTGCTTGATCTCGACAGATCACAGTCCGGCATCTCTAGCGCGGAGGATGGCCTGAGCACGGTCGGCGACCTGGAGCTTGGTGCAAATGTTGGAGACGTGGTTGCGGATCGTCTTGACGTTGAGCACCAGGATGTCGGCAATCTCCTGGTTGGTCCGCCCCTCGGTCATCAAAGCTAGAATTTCGCGCTCGCGCTCCGTCAGTTCTGGAAACGCTTCGACCTGAAGCTGGGGGCGTGTTTGACTGAAGTAGTGAATGAGCCTCTGCGCGACGGCGGGGCCAAAGATCGCATCGCCGCTATGTATGCTCCGAATGGCACGGAGCACGTCTGCCTTGAGAGCGCCTTTGACCAGGTAGCCTCGCGCCCCTGCCTGGAGCGCCGCAAACACCGACTCCGCGTCGTCGGCCATCGTCAGGACGAGGATGCGAATGTGCGGGCTGGTCCGCAGGATGCGGCGCGTCGCCTCTAGCCCATGCATACCCGGCATCTGCAAATCCATCAGCACGACATCCGGCTGGAGGGCCTCAGCCCGTGTGACGGCCTCGTCCCCACTGGCCGCTTCGCCGACCACGGCCATATCTGGCTCACCACGCAGCATGGCGCGCAGGCCACCACGGAATGGCGCGTTGTCGTCGACAATCAATATGCCGATGCCGTCCATCTCAGCTCACCGGGAGCCGAGCAACCACACGCGTTCCCCCGCCGCCTTCGGACTTCACGATGCATGTCCCGCCTAGCTCCTCGGCTCGCTCACGCATCGAGGCCAGGCCAACCCCCGCGACGCGATCCGTCGCAATCCCCCGTCCATCGTCGGCCACTCCGAGCACGACATGCCCGCCATCAACATCCAGACGTAACGCAACGTTATGCGCCCGGGCGTGCTTCACCACATTGTTCAGCGCCTCTTGAGCAATACGGTACAGGGCGACTTCAACCGCGGCCGAGAGGGGTGGAAGATTGTCCGGTGCCTCGAAGCGGGTTGTGAAACCGCTGCGATCGAGCGGGGAGAGGAGACTGCGGAGGGCCGCCTCCAGCCCGAGATCGTCGAGGACCGGTGGTCGCAGCGCGTGGATCAGGCGGCGCACGTCTTGCATCGTCGTCTGCGCCTGCTGAGTCAGACTCTCCAGGAGCGCCTCGGCTTCATCGGGTTCGCGACGCACAAGGCCGCGCGCCGTGTCGGCCTGCAGAGTCATCGTGGCGAGCGCTGGTCCCAGCCCGTCGTGCAGGTCGCGCCGCAAGCGCTTGCGTTCCTCTTCGCGTGTCGTGACAAGCTGCTCTCGTGAGTGCTGCAACTCGGCGGTCACGCGCACGGCATGGACGGCAACACCCGCTTGTCGCGCCAGGTCATCCAGAAGACGTCGGTCGATAGGGCCAAGCCCGATTTCGCCCACGCGGGGCGCGACAAGCACGACTCCAATCGGTTCTTGCCCGTACAGGAGGGGGATTTGCACGACATCGCCGGAGG
>CAZFUK010000077.1:3826-13613 GCA_964522005.1 uncultured Anaerolineales bacterium
ACACCTGCTGTCAGCACGCCGTAGACGAGTGTGCGATTGAGGATGATGTCGATGTCGAACAGGCGGTAGCGGAGGATAGCGACGGCCATGCCGATGGGTATCGCCAACACCGTGAGGTTGAACCCGAGGACGACCATGTAGTAGCGGGCAGTGATCGGGGTATCCCGCCCGGGGCCGGTGATGACTAGCGCGGTCGTGATGGCATTCAGCAACGCCCACACGATAACGCCAAGGACAACCCACTTGGTTTGTTGGCGTTCCACCGGGTTTGAAACCGAGCGATAGCGGTGAACCTGAGTATACAGCGCAACGCCTGCCAGCCCCAACGACGCAACGTCCCACCAGCCGGGTGCGCCCTGAGACAAGATGGCCCCGTTCGCAACCGAGTAGATCACCCCGAGGCAGGCAGCCCATCGGCTCCACGGCGGAGCGAAGTACCCATTCGGGAAGAGGAAGAGGAACAGACCAAAGATCACGTCACCGAGAGTCGTCAACAAGGTAGCGCCTGGCGCTAGCAGCGGATACGCATTGCCCACGTAGACAAGCGGCGTCTGGTTGCCGACCACGAGCAGATAGAGCGCCGCCAACAATGCCATCCAGTCGTCTGGCCGTCGTCTGAACAAGAGCACGGCCATCCCCCAACAACTCACGCGCTGCAATCCGTTGACGATCAAGAAGAAGAGGGCATGGAACTGTAGCGCCCGTCCAGTGTCGACGACGCCGGTGAGTTGCGTCGAGGTTAGTCGCTGCAAGGCGAAGCAAACCGGCGCAGCCGCCGTACACACCTGGCGTTGCTCGCCGTACCGAATCACACTCCCGACCGTGACAGCGGTAAAGACGAGCACTGCCAAAATAAGCCAGACGACACGCAGGCTGGCGAGATAAGCCGGCCGTACCACGGTCATTGGCCGCCCCGATGAGGTCAGGTGGGACGTATCCGATACGCTCATAGTAGTCCTTGCGCTTTGCGTCGCAGTAGACCAATGCCCAACACGAGCCACAGAAAGGCGAAGATGAACGGTGGAAAGCCGCCCAGGGCGATGTTGAGGATGAAGAGCACGGCGGTCAAGAGGGCAACCACTAGACCGGTCCGCCGCAACAATCGCGTTGTGAACAAGCTGACGGAAGCCAGGAACGTCGCGCCCAGCGTGGCGACGCCCGAGAACTTGAACATCGAGTCGGACAGCTGGTAAGCGCTATTGAAACCAAGCGTGACTTCGGTGAAGCCGACACTGGTCGTGCGCAGGATGATGAAACCGAGGGAAAGGGCTGCACCGACAGCCGCGCTAGCCATAACGATCCATCCCAGTACACGCGCCGAGGCCCCCTTCAGGGCGTTACCGAGCAAGGCGATGCCAACGGCTCCACAGAATACTGCCAGTCCAGCAAACGTGTTGAACAGAACCCACGGGATGCGGATCGAGGCCATCTGCTGCGCTGTGATGTTCTCGAAGACGCCCACGCCCGAGAAACCCAGGATAGCTGTCACGATGACGGAGACGAATGCAAGTGGTGCTGCGAGGAGCCAGAGGGCTGGAAGGCGCAGGCGCGATGCCATCGGCGTCGAGTCGGACCCCAATACAGCTTGCATGACGATCCTCCTTCACGAGTAGACGGGGATATGCTTGTGAGTCCAGCATACCACCGCCGTATCCCGGTCGACCGGGACAAAGACTCGGTCCAATCGGGAAGGATCGCCTGAGTTGATGGGACGTGGGGATTGTATTATAGAATAAGGAGCGGGTCAATCTCATTGAAGGCGAGTATCAGATAGAGCTACCAGACTATACTCCGCCGACCTAGGGGATTACACCTGACGATTGGCCGGTGGATGAGCGGACGCGCGACGTGGAATTGCTAAGGGCTGACCCACTCTGAGCACGTCGGCGCGTAGGTGAATGCCGTTGCACCTCTAAGCCAGGTGTGCTAGAATCCACTCGTCGCGTCGGGAATACTCTGATCGAGGTGTGGAGGTAGTTGTGACGGAAGTCTCCTCAACGGTTAGCATTCAGGTGCCGGAGGCGCTTTTCCGACGCTTGGAGCACATAGCCGAGATTACGCATCGCTCGGTTGAGGACATCCTTATCTCGACAGTAAGCTCGGCGCTGTCACCTGATCCGAATCTACCTGCCGAGGTGGCGGATGAACTAGCGGCGATGAGTATGTTCAACGACGATGCATTGTGGGCCGCCTCCGAGGCATCCATGTCGCGAGCACAGCAGGAGCGTTTGCGCCAGTTGAATGACACGGTGGATGTGCGCTCCTTAACAGAGGCAGAGACGAAAGAGCTTGAGCACCTGTTAGCACTCTACGATCGTGCCGTCTTACGACGCGCGCGGGCCTTGGCTCTCCTGGCCCACCGAGGCTATGACATCGCTCAACACGACGAGTCTCAGGACACGGCTAATGCCGACAACCAGAATCCCCAAACAACTTGAGCATCTCGTTCGAGAGCGAGCGAAGTACCGATGCGAGTACTGTCAGACGTCCGAATGGCTGACGGGGCAATCGTGTGAGATAGACCATGTACTCCCGAGGGCGCACGGTGGTCACACCGCGGCAGAGAACTTGTGCCTGGCGTGCAGTGTGTGCAATGGGTACAAGCTTGACCGGACGGAAGCGATAGACCCTGAAACAGGCGAGACCGCAGCGCTGTTCAATCCGCGCGAACAGCAATGGCACGAGCACTTCGAGTGGAGTGAGGACGGCACTTACATTCGTGGCTTGTCCGTCACTGGCCGAGCCACGGTCAACTTACTCAAGATGAATCGCCCGCTCGCTGTATCGGCTCGCGCTCTCTGGGTCAGCATCGGTCGTCATCCACCTGGCTGACCTCGTCACCGCGCTGCCGCCCTGTCCTTCGCGCCCTCCCGCAGCAGCTTCTCATACGCGCCGGTCCACAGCGCCGACGTGCGCGTCATCTTGGTCAGCTTGATGTCGCTGAAGCGCGGCAGGAGCTTCGCCAGCGCCAGCGGGAGGTCATTCCAGCGGCCTTCGAGCAGGACCTTCTCCAGTTCCTTGGCGCTCCGCTCGACCCAGTCCCACTCCAGCCGGAACTTGTCAGCCTTCATGTAGTAGTCGCGCTTCTCCCAGGCGCTCGCGCTCAGGTCCACCCCCTGCGCGATCTGGCGCAGGGAGAGCAGAATCAGCGCCGCGAGGTCGCGCGCCTCGTCATCAATCACGCCCTTCTGACCGAGCAGCCGCAGCGCCTCGGCGATGGTTCGCCGCAGCCGGTTGCGCTCCGTCCCCGTCCCGTCAATGGTCACCAACCGCCCCATCCTGTGCCTCCTTCGATGCGAACAATCGTTCGAAGTTTAGCACGCTTTGGGGACCACGTCAAACACGCCCAACAGCCACACGGCCGCGCCCTGGAGTTCATCCATGCGCGGGCGTTAAGGGGTGTGAGTCGAGGGCGACTATTGTCGTCAGGAGCACGATCTGGGGTAGGGACGGGCTGGCTAGGCGCCGTACCCACTCGGTGCAGGCGCTGAGGCTGGAGTGGAGCCGCCTACCGAAGGGGACGCGGCGGCCCCACTGGGGGCTGGGCGGCTTCGGGGAGCGGATCGTCCGGGCGGGCAAGGCATTGCCGACGCCCCTACCCTCAGCCGCGCTTCCAGTTACGGAACTGGTGGAGCAAGGCATCCCGCGCTTCGGGCGTGACGTTCTCGGTGGCCAGACTCCCCACGACCCGAATCGTGCGCAGCATTTGCTCCAGGTAGGCGCGACAGTGTCGGCAGCCGGAGAGGTGCGCCTCAAACCGTGCCCTGTCCTGGACGGAGAGGGCGTCCTCGAAATAATCGGTGACCAACTCGACCAATTCCTGACACGTCATTTCATTCATAACCGGTTCTGTCATTTTACTGGACTTTCAAATAGGCTTCCAACGCGCCCCGCACTTTAGAGCGCGCTCGGTGGAGAAGGACACGTTGATTCGTCTCAGACAGGTCGAGAATGTTACAGACCTCTTCGGCGCTCAAGCCCTCAATGTCGCGCAACGTGATCACCTGCCGCTGCATGGGGGGAAGACGCTCGAGGAGACGCTCCAGGTAGGCGCGCACGTCGTGGGCGAAGAGGCGCTCGTCCGGGTCCGTCCAACTCTCGGGCGGCGCGGACCAATGACCAAGCGAGGGGTCGCTAGTCCTGAAGCGCGACGGGTCCACGGATGGTTCGTCGCTCGCCAACTCTTCGGACGCGAGGGCCGAGAATGGGATTGACCTCCCGTCGCGCCGCGCCCGGGTCTTGGCGATATTCACCACAATGCGGCACATCCAGGTCTTGAGCGACGAGCGGCCCTCAAAGCCCGGCAGGCCCCTGAGCACGCCCAACCAGGCCTCCCCCACCACGTCCTCCGCCGTGGCCGAGTCGTTGACGTAGATCAACGCCAGCCGCACCATGCTGGGGTAATGGCGGTTGACCAGGGCGACGAAGGCGGCCTCGTCGCCTCTCCGCAGCGCCTCCACCAAGACCGTATCGTTGCCAGCGGCCGGATCCATCTCCCCGACGCTCCGAGGCTCCTGCATCCCGCCCTCCATCATCCCGTCCTCCAGAGAAGACTACCCCCGCCTTGTCCTCAGCCCGCCCCGCGCGTCACTCCTGGCCTGGGTGGCCGAAGCATACCCGCCCCGGGGCAGGCTGTCAAACGCCCAAGGTTACGTCCAGACACACCCACCGTACCCCCTACGCTATAGTAGTCTAGGCAGGGGCCAAAGTGTTACACGGCGGCGTAAAAATCGCCGCACAGGTGGTCGGACTGCCGCATGCCCCTCTGAAGACTTTCTCAAGCCTGTAACGCCGGGCGCTAGAGAGGACACCATAGGGTGGCAGGCATAAGCCCCAGCCGTGGGGCAGCGACAGAGTGGGTGAAGACTGGGAGGATGGTATGCTGAACCGATGGTTACGCCGTGGCGTGATTGGGCTGCTGGCCGGGCTGGTGAGCAGCGCGCTGCTGCTGGCGGTCGGGCGAGATGCGCGGTACGTGTTGCTGGGTCTGCTGGTTGGAGCCGCCTATGCCCTCGCCTGGCGGCCGACGCCCCGCGCCACGCTGGATAGCGCGATGACAGCGGCCGCCCTGGGTGTGCCGCTGTGGGTCCTGGCCGACATCATCGCCGGCCCGGTCCTCACCGGGCGCCCGCCGCAGTGGACGGCCGAAGGCGTGCGCGCCCTGTTTTCCGGCCTCGTGGGCTGGACGATGTACGGCGCCTGCCTGGGGGTGCTGGCGCAAGCCCTGAGCGACCTGGCGCTGGGCAGGCTGGGGCCAGAGGTCGAGCCGGCCGCGCCGTCGGTCACGCCCCACCGCATCGTCATTGTGGGGGGTGGGTTCGCCGGGGTGACCACGGCGGAGAGCCTAGAGCGGCTGGTCGGCCCGGACCCGGCGGTGAGCATTCAACTGGTCAGCGAGACCAACGCCCTGCTGTTTACGCCGATGCTGGCCGAGGTCGCCGCCAGCAGCCTGGAGCCGACCCACATCAGCACGCCCTTGCGGACCACCCTCCACCGCACCGAGATCGTGCGCGGGCGGGTGAGGGGGATTGACCTGGAGGGGCGGCGCGTCCTGCTGGCCTCCGACCACGACGCGCCGGACATGATCGCCCACCAGGCCCTGCCCTACGACCACCTGGTCCTGGCGCTTGGCGCGGTGTCGAACTACTTTGGGCTGCGGGGCGTGGAGCAAGAGGCGCTGGACTTCAAGTCGTTGGGCGATGCCATCCACATCCGCAACCATGTCATTGACATGTTCGAGCGGGCCAACCGCGAGGCAGACCCCGACCGGCGGCGGGCGCTGGTGACCTTCGTCATCGCCGGCGCGGGCTTCTCGGGCGCGGAACTGGCCGGCGGGCTGAACGACTTCGCCCGTGGCATGCTGGCCTACTACCCCAACATCCCGCCCCAGGAGGTGCGCATCATCGTCGTCCATCCCGCCGACCGCATCCTGCCTGAGTTGAGCGCGAGCCTGGCCCAGTATGCTCTGGACCGCATGGCGGCGCGGGGCGTCACGTTCAAGCTCAACACCCGCGTGGCGGACGCGCGGCGCGGCGTGGTCGTCCTCAAGCCGGACGAGGAGATACGCGCCGAAACCCTGGTCTGGACGGCGGGCACGCGCCCCAACCCGGTGGTGCAGGCGCTCCCCGTCGAACTGAACAAGCGCGGCGCGGTGGTCGTGGACCCGACGCTGGCCGTGGCGGGTCAGCCAGGGCTGTGGGCGCTGGGCGACTGCGCGGCGGTGACCGACGCCAAGACGGGCCAACTCTGCCCGCCCACGGCGCAGTTCGCCCTGCGCGAGGCCCATACCGTGGCCCACAACATCTACGCTAGCCTGCGCGGCCGGCCCTTGAAAGGGTTCCACTTCGAAGCGCTGGGGGTGCTCGCCGTCGTCGGCCACCACACCGCCTGCGCCGAGATCAAGGGCCTGCGCTTCTCCGGCCTGTTCGCCTGGCTGCTCTGGCGGGGCATCTATCTCTCCAAGCTGCCGGGGCTGGAGCGCAAAGTCCGCGTCCTGACCGACTGGGTCATCGAGCTATTCTTCCCGCGTGACATTGTCCAGACCATTGATTTCGGAGACCGTGCGGGTCGCGTCGCGGCTGACCTGGTCATGGCGAGCGCTGCCCAGCCCATGACGGCTCAGCCGACGATGACGCCCCTGGTCACGGAAGCGGTGAACGGCCGGTAGCCATCAACCAGTGAGAGGGAGGAAGCTATGCGCTCAACGGATCGAACGAGCCTCGTGCTCGGTGTCCTGGTCGGGGTCCTAGGTGGGGCGGTGGTCATGGGCTTGGGTCTGGCCTCGTTCTGGAGCGGCCCGCTGCTCGGTGGCGTCTACGGTCTGCTGTTCGCCCGCCTGGGGGCGTCCCGCGCCGACCACCCTGGCGCGGGTCTGCTGTGGGGGCTGGGTTACGCCCTCCTGCTGTGGCTGGCCGGACCGGCCGGCCTGTTCCCCGCGCTCGGCGGCGCTTCGATGGGCATGCTCGACACGGCGCGTGCCCACTTCCCGGAGTTGGTCGCCTATCTGGTGTGCTTCGGCCTGCCCTTGGGCGCGGCCCTCGGAACCTGGGGCGCCTTTCAGCCGCGAGTGGCGGCTCGGCCCTTTAGCTGGCCGCGAGCGATTGTCGTGGGCGGGCTGGCCGGCAGTGTCGGCGGCTGGGCCTTCGGCAAGTGGATGGAGCAGGTGGACTTCTACCCCCTGGTGGCGGGCCTTGTCAACTCGGACTCACGTCTCGTGGGCGTCGGGCTGCACTTCGTCTTCGCGGTTCTCATCGGCGCGAGCTTCGGCGTCCTGTTCCAGCAGGACGTGCACCGCTATGGTTCGAGCCTGGGCTGGGGCCTGGCCTATGGCGTCTTCTGGTGGTTCCTGGGGCCGCTGACGCTGCTGCCCCTGCTCCAGGGCCAGCGGCCTGACTGGTCGTCCGCTCACGGCGGCGCGCTCTTCGGCTCGCTGGTGGGCCACATCGTGTATGGCTTGCTGGTGGGCCTCATCTACGCCCTGCTCGACCGCCTGTGGGTCGCCTTCTTCTACGAGTCCGACCCCATCCACCGCGAGGTCGAAGGCGCGGGCGCGCGGACCCTCCAATCCCTGGCCTGGGGTGCAGCGGCCAGCCTGGCCGGTGGCCTGGTGTTCAGCCTGGTCATGCTCCAGGTGGGGTTCCTGCCCACCGTTGCCCGCCTCGCCGGCGGATCCTCCCCCCTCCTGGGCTTCGCCGTCCACCTGGTCATCAGCGCCCTCATCGGCATGAGCTTCGGCCTCCTGTTCCAGTACGAAGCGCCCAACGTCGTCGCCGGCGTCGCCTGGGGCCTGGTCTACGGCATCATCTGGTGGTTCATCGGCCCGTTGACCCTCCTGCCGATTCTCTTGGGTGGCTCCTTCACCTGGACCACCCAGGCGGCCGCCGCCTTCCTGCCTTCCCTCATCGGCCACCTGCTCTATGGTGGGGCCACGGCGGCGGTGTTTATGCTCATGCAGCGGCGGCACGAGGCCTGGCTGCGCCTCGACCCACGGCTGGCCGTCCGCGAAGCGCGCCGCCAGCGTCCGGTCGGCACCCCCGCTCCTGCCCTCTGGCTGTTTGCCCTGGCCCTGGGCGTGCTGCTGCCCGTCCTGCTCGCCTAAGCGACTCGCCCGCCGCACGTCCTCTCAATGGATAAGGACTGTGTACCGGGTAGGTATGAGACTGTCATGCTGAGCGAAGCGACCTGTGCCCCGTAATCGGGGTAAGCATCTCGCCTTTCGCTAGGCGAGACCCTTCACTTCGTTCAGGGTGACAGTCCAGAGTGGCAGTTGTAGACATCTCTATTTCTGTCAGGGATAACTAAAGGGGCGCGGTCACCGCGCCCCTTTCATCATACCTCAACACCGCTAGTCCATCAGAGCGTTGCCCCCCCAACTCACCCCACCATCATTGGCGCAACTGGTTGCCCGCCCGGTTCCTCCCGCCCCTCGCGCAGGGCGCGGGCGGCGGCCACCG
This sequence comes from uncultured Anaerolineales bacterium, assembly GCA_964522005.1. GTDB lineage: Bacteria > Chloroflexota > Anaerolineae > Epilineales > JAHCIE01 > JAHCIE01. The sequence continues at coordinate 12,280 of CAZFUK010000077.1, forward strand.
CCTTGCCCGCGTCCAGCGCGCCCGCCCCCTGCCGCTCCCGCGGCGCCCCCGGCACCGGCTGGGCCGTGGCGACGAGGACCTCGCGGACCTGGGCGGGGGTCAGGGCCGGGTTCGCCTCCAGCATGCAGGCGGCGACACTGGCGGTCAGCGGCGCGGCGAAACTCGTGCCCTCCACGTGCTGGTAGTGCGGCGTGACCAGCTTGAGGTCGGCAAGGCGGGCCTCAACGCCCCAATCCCCACTGGCCCGGCGCGCGAAGAGGCCGGCCGCCTCGGCGGCCAACGCCGTTTTGGGCAGGACGGGCGCGACGACCCACAGGCTGGGCGCGACCAGTTCCGGCTTGGGCATGGCTGCGCCGCTCTCGCCATAGTTGCTGTGCCATAGGGCCACCGCCGCGTGGTCGAAGGTGTTGTGGTCGTCCAGCCCGCCAATGGTCAGGGCGTCGGGGGCCGTGGCGGGCGGCACGAGCCGACGCTCACCGTTGTTGCCCGCCGCCACCACGACGGTGACGCCTTGCGCGACCAGGTCGGCCACGGCCCCGTCCACCGGGTTGCCCGCCAGGGGCGTCACGGCGTCCCCACCCAGCGACAGGTTCACCACCCGCACCCCCAACGCCGGCCCGTGGTCGAGCAGCCAGCGCAGGGCGCGCTCGATGCTCCGGTTCGTGATATGGCCGTCGTCCTCGCGCACCTGGATCAGGACCACGTCGGCCTGCTGAGCCAGGCCGGCATACAGCCCGTGGCTGAGCCAACCGTTGCCCGCCGCCACCGTACTGGTCATCAGCCCGTGCCACTGGGCCGCCTCGCCCGCCCCCCACCTCGGCCACGTGGGGGCGTCCGCCGGGCCAAAGTAGAGCGCCCGCACAGGCGCGCGGCCCGCCTCGACCCAGGCGCGAATACGGTTGGTCGGGCGGGTCAGATCGGGATGGGGGTAGAAGGCGGAGTCGACCAGGGCGATGGTGACGCCCCGCCCGGCGGAGCGCGGGTCGGCGTGCAGGCGGAGGGGGGTGGGCAGCGCGCCAAACGCGGCCTCGGCATCCAGCGGCCAGACGGCCTGGATGCCGAGATGCAGCGCCTCGTCGCCCCGTTCCAGCAGCGTCTCTAGCAGAGCCTGCTGCACACAGGCAGGGCACGCGCCATCCTGGCGGCGCCAGCCCGGGTTCTGCGCGGCCAGCCGGGCCAGGGTGTCCGGCGCGAGCCAGCCAACCTCGGCCAGATGGCTCTGGGCGGTCGGTCGGCGGCACAAGGGACATGACAGCATTGTCCTCCTCCATTCTGTTGTTTAGGTCTATCCGGTGTTATGTCTTGTGCTCGGCCTGGGCGAGCGCCTGCCAGGC
>CAZFUK010000078.1:0-5359 GCA_964522005.1 uncultured Anaerolineales bacterium
AATCGCCAATCGTCAATCGTCAATCGTCAATCGTCAATCGTCAATCGTCAATTGCTATGTCCACCCGAATCGTCACCGACTCCGTCGCCGACCTGCCGCCCGCCCTGGCCGAGACCCTGGGCATCACCGTCGTCCCGCAACTCGTCCAGTTCGGGGCTGAGGGCTTCCGCGACCGCGTGGACTTGAGCGCGGACCAGTTCTACGCCCGCCTGGCGCAGAGCCGGGACCTGCCCACCACGGCCGCTGCCGCGCCAGGCCAGTTCGCTCAGGTCTACGCGGAGCGCCTGGCTGACGGCGGGGAAGTGGTCAGCCTGCATGTGGCCGCCGCCCTCAGCGGGGTCTACAACGCCGCCCGCATCGGCGCGAGCGAGTTTGACGGGCGCGTCCACCTCTTCGACAGCCGCAGCGTGACGATGGGCCAGGGCTGGCTGGCCGTTCACGCGGCCCGCGCGGCCCAGGACGGCGCGAGCGCGCTGGAGGTCGTTGACCTGTGCGACCGTCTCGCGCCACGCGTCCGCGTCTGGGCCTTGCTCGACACCCTGGAATTCCTCCAGCGCGGCGGGCGCATCGGCGCGGCCCAGGCCTTCGTCGGCTCCCTCCTCCAGTTCAAGCCTATTCTGCTCATCCAGGACTCGGCCGTCCATCCCTCGGAACGGGTGCGCACACTGCGCAAGGCGCTCGACCGCCTGGTGGAGCTGGTCAAGGCGGCGGGCCCCGCCACCGACCTGGCGATTCTGCATGCCGCCGCGCCTGAACTGGCCGCCGAGGTGGGGCGCCGGCTGGCCGACCACCACCCGGCCGATCGGATGGTTGTCAGCGAGGTCGGCCCCGTCGTCGGCGTGCACGCAGGGCCGGGCGCGGTGGGCGTCGCCTCGCTACTGGCCGAGTAACCCCGTTTTCCTCCCCCACTGACCCACCAATTGACGAGACGGCCCACCTGAGTTAGAATCAACAGGATAGGAATTGGTCGCAAAGGATGACGCATGCCATCGGCATTTGAACGGTTAGCCAAGATACTGGACCTGGAACGCAAAAACGGGTACAAGAACCGCGCCGTCATCGGCGGGTTGGAGAAGTTTCTGCCCGGCTGGGCCGGCACAGCGGTCACCGAGCCAGGCGGCGCGGCCCTGGTGGAACGGGTCAACGCGGCGCTGGGTAACTACGGCTCGCGGTCCACCGAGGAACGCGCGGCGGCGGTCAAGGCGCTGCTCCAGGCGGAAGGCGGGGCTGGCGGAGCCAGGACACGCCGCGAAGGGACGAGTGGTCAAAGCTCCCCTTCAGAGAGTGAACGCAAAGGCCAGGGCGCCCGACCTTCAGGCCGTCCGGCGGGGACGAGCGAGGCAGCCGAGGGCCCGGCCGGCAAGCGTCGGCCCGACGCCCGGCCCGGTCCCTTAGAGGACGAGGACGGGGATGACGCCGAAGGCGCCCCACCTCGGCGTGGGCCGCTGAAGAACGCGCCGAGGCCAGCGCCGGGCCGTGACGCAGGCGCGGAGGCGGGCCGTGGCCCCAGGCCGGGGCCAACGGGCGAGGCGAAGCCGGCTGAGAAGCGGTCCGGCCGACCGGAAGGGCAGAAGCCAGAAGCGCCAGCGGCCCGCGCCGCCGACGCCCCCAGGTCCGCCCGACCGGGCGATCGGGGCGGCAAGGGCGCGCCCGGCCAGGACAAGGACCGCCAGAGCGGGGCGCGGCCTGCCGGTCCACCGCCTGCGCCCCGCAAGCCCGCCTCGCCCCAGACGGCCCCACGCGGTGGCGAGCCTGGGTCGGGGGGCGAGCGTCCCCCGAGCCGCCTATCTCTCCCCCCCATGCCGCCTTCGACGGCCAACCGCCCGGCCGGCCCGGAGTCAGAAGCCGCGCCCATGCTCATGGCGAAGAGTCGGCGCGAGGGCGGACCGAGCGAGGCCGTGGAGGGCATGCCCTCTCTCGCCGCCGCGCCCGTCGCTGTGGCTGACCCACCGCCGCTGCCGCGCGCCCCGACCATTCGGCGCGGGCCCCAGGCCACCATCGCCCCGACCGGCGATTTGGACGGACCGGTGACGCAGATCCCCGGCATCAGCACGGTCTACGCCAAGCACTTGACCCGCCTGGGGGTCCAGACCATCCGCGACCTGCTGTTCCTCATCCCGCGCCGTTATGACGACTTCAGCCAGTTGAAGACGATCCACCAACTGGTCTATGGCGAGGAAGCCACCATTGTTGGCACGGTGCAGAACACCACCAACCGCCGCACCCCCAAGGGCATGACGATTACCACCTGCGTCCTGTCCGACGCCACGGGCTACATCCAGGCCACGTGGTTCAACCAGCAGTACCTGCTCCAGCAGTTGCGGCCGGGCCGCCAGATCGTCCTCAGCGGGCGGATTGACGCCTACCTGGGCAAGCTCGTCTTGCAGTCGCCAGAGTGGGAACCGCTGGACCAGGACCTGGTGCATACCGCCCGCCTCGTGCCCGTCTATCCCCTGACCCAGGGCATTGGGGCGCGCTGGATGCGCACGACAGTCAAGCGCGTGGTGGACGCCTACTCGTCCCGCCTGACCGACCCGCTCCCTGCCGCCGTCCGCGAGGCTCAAGGGCTGATGCCCCTCGGCGACGCCGTCCGCCAGGCCCACTTCCCGGACGACCAGGCGCGGCTGGACCAGGCCCGCCACCGCCTGGCCTTCGATGAGTTCTTTGTCATCCAGTTGGGCGTCCTCCGCCAGCGCCGCCTCTGGCAGTCCAACGAGGGCCGGGCGCTACCCCTGCCCGACGACGTCTTCCAGGGCTTCCTCCAATCCCTGCCGTTCAGCCTGACTGGAGCGCAGCAGCGCGTCCTGGAGGAAATCCGCAAGGACATGAACACGGCCCGCCCCATGAGCCGCCTGCTCCAGGGCGACGTGGGGTCGGGCAAGACGGTCGTCGCGGCGGCGGCGATGGTGGCAGCGTGGGCCAACGGGACGCAGGCCGCGCTCATGGCGCCCACGGAAATCCTGGCCGAGCAGCACGCCAAGGGCTTGCGCCGCCTGTTCAAGACCTGGGCCGAGGCGACGGGCCAACCGGTCCCTCAAGTCGAGTTGTTGACGGGCAGCCTGACCAAAGCGGAGCGCGAAGCCGCCTACGGGGCCGTCGCGTCGGGCGAGTCGCCCTTTGTCGTCGGCACCCACGCCGTCATCCAGTCGGGGGTCGAGTTCGCCAACCTGGGGCTGGCGATTGTGGACGAGCAGCACCGCTTTGGCGTCGGCCAGCGAGCCGCTCTGCGCCAGAAGGGAACGGGCGCCGTCCCGCACCTGCTGGTCATGACCGCGACGCCCATCCCGCGCACCCTGGCCCTGACCGTCTACGGCGACCTCGACCTGTCCATCATCAACGAGTTGCCGCCGGGCCGCACGCCCATCAAGACCAAGTGGGTGCTCCCCCGTGAGCGCGAGCGGGCGTACTCCTTTGTGGCCGGGCAGATTCAGCAGGGCCGGCAGGCGTTCATCATCTGCCCCCTCATCGAGGAGTCGGAGAACCTGGAGGTCAAGGCGGCGGTCCAGGAGTACGAGCGGCTCCAGCAGGAGGTCTTCCCGCACCTGCGCCTGGGTCTGCTGCACGGCAAGCTGCGCTCGGCCGACAAGGAAGCCGTGATGGCTGAGTTCTACCGGGGCGACCTGCACATCCTGGTGTCCACCTCGGTGGTCGAGGTCGGCATTGACGTGCCCAACGCGACGGTCATGCTCATCGAGGGCGCCAACCGCTTCGGCCTGGCCCAGCTTCACCAGTTCCGGGGACGCGTTGGGCGCGGCCAGCACCAGTCGTACTGCCTGCTCATCGCGGAGGATAACATCGGCGAGGACGGCAAGATCCGCCTGGAGGCGATGGAGCGGACCCAGGACGGCTTCGAGTTGGCCGAGGAGGACTTGAAGCTGCGCGGGCCGGGCGAGTTCTTCGGCACACGCCAGAGCGGCCTGCCCGACCTGGCCGTCGCCAAGCTGAGCGATGTCCAGACGCTGGAACAGGCGCGGAACGCGGCGGAACGGCTCTTCGAGCAGGACCCCGACATCTCGGCCCCGGAGCATCGCGGCCTCCGCGCGGCTGTGGACAAGTTCTGGTCGGGCCAAGGAGATCTAAGCTAATGTCTATTGCTGTGTATCCGGCCAGTTTCGACCCGATCCACCTGGGTCATGCTGATATCGCCCGACGCGCGGCGCGGCTGTTCGACCGCCTGATTGTCGGCGTCTACGACCGGCCCAACAAGAAGCTCATGTTCAGCGCCGAGGAACGCCTCGACATGGCCCGCCTGGCCCTGGCCGACGTGCCCAACCTGGACGTCGTCGTCTACAGCGGGCTGACCGTGGACTTCGCGCGGGACTACGGCGCGACGGTGATGGTGCGCGGCCTGCGCATGCCCACCGACTTCGAGTGGGAGCACCAACTGGCCCAGACCAACCAGAAGCTCGCGCCGGGCATCGAGACGGTGTGCCTGATGACCAGCCCACAGTACGGCTTCATCAGTTCGACCATCGCCCGTGATGTGGCAGTCCTGGGCGGGCCGCTGGAACACCTCGTCCCGGCGATGGTGATTCCTCTGCTCCGTCGGCGCGCCGCCGAACTCAACAGCGTGTCTCCAACCGTTATCCCGGCCTCGCACCGGGTCACTTAATCTAGCATGGAGCGATTGACACGAGACCCGGTCAATCGTCAATTACAATGAGCGACATAGACTTTTTGGTGGACCGGCTCGAAAAGCTGGTCCAGGACAGTTCACGGCTGCCGCTGACAGACAAGCTCATGGTGGAGGAGGAGGCCATCCTCCGCATCATTGACCAGTTGCGCACCACCGTTCCGGCCCAGATTCGCGACGCCCAGCGTGTCCTCCAGGAGCGCGACTCTCTGAGTGCGCAGGGTGAGGAGAAGGCGGCGGGCATCGTCAAGCTGGCCCAGGAACGCGCCGACCAGATGGTGAGCGAGAACACGGTACTCCAGCGGGCGGAGCAGGAACGCCAGGCGATTATCGAGGCGGCGGAGGCCGAGGCCGCGCGCATGCGCGCCAAAGCCGCCGAAGACGCCGAGCAGACGCGCTCGTCGGCCGACTCCTACGCCCTGGATGTGCTGCGCGACCTGGAACGCAACCTCGCCAACTACCAGCGCACCATCGCCAACGGCATCGCCCTGCTCAAGCGCGGCGGTGAGGAGCGGCGGCAGGGCATGGAGAAGACTAAAGATTGATGATTGATGATTGATGACTGGAGACTGATGACTGACTGCCGACCACCGCCCCCTGTTGTTCCAGGTGGCACGTTTCCTGCCCACTCTCCAATCATCAATCTTTAGTCATTAATCTTTAATCATCCGTCATGCTAGGAGGCCGCGTGCAATTCCATGTCGCGCAACTCTTGAAGGAACACAC
>CAZFUK010000078.1:5459-11582 GCA_964522005.1 uncultured Anaerolineales bacterium
TGCGAGCCGGCCGTGCCCCCGGACGACGCCGACGAGCCAACCACCGACCCACGCTGGGCCGCTCTCGCTGCCTTGAGAGACAAGAATGGGGACACCTCAGCCTAGGTCGGACGAGACACGACCGCGTATCGCCTCTAGCTCTTCGCTCGTCCAACCCATCACGTCTCTCAAGAACACGGGTGGGAGCATGATACCTGGAATGGCTCGGCGTACCGCCACCGTCGTCTCACCTTCGTCAGTAAAATCGCGGTCGTAGGTTACGAAGTAGTCCACTTTCGCGGCGATCACAGACAGGGCCACAGGAATATCTTCCTTTTGGCGCACCAGACCCTGGTGCGCCTCTACGTCTCTTTGGGTGGGTACAGGCGCCAGTTCATACTCGGCTGCGGCCAGGAAGTCCTTGAAGGGCTGCTCAAAGGCGGGAAACCGCTGCTTAATTCGTCGTTCTGCCTCGGCAATCACAATAGGCGATAGGACAAGCGTAAAGTCACCCGCCAGTGCATGGGCCAGCACTTCATACGGCCAGCGGGGGAACGCAATCCCAGAGATAAGGATGTTGGCATCGACGGCGACACGCATAAGCGCTACTCTCGGACCCGCTGTCTATACATCTCCTCGTACACGGCCCGGCGGTCCTCCTCCATTGCCTCGATCAGATCCTCTTCAGTCAAGCCCTGCCGTTCCGCTTCCGCGCCTAGACGGCGACCCAACTCGGCTAGCCTCTGTCGCGCCTTCTCTCGACGCGCCTCCTGGTCGTTCTGAAGCCCAACTGGCGCGTCCGACCCAGCCGCGAATTCTTCCAATTGCTCGCGCACCACATCCGACACGCTGACACCGAGCCGGGTAGCTCGCGCTTCGACCCGGCGGTGCAGATCCTCGCTGAGTTCGACAGTCAACTTGACGCCCATCCCTATCCTCCTGCTAGCCCATCACTCCGGGTAATCGTATTATAGGATTATGGCCGAGGGAAGCGCAAGTCGCATCAGGAATTTGACCAACCGCCCCACCTGGAGTAAAATTTACGGGTTACAAACGAGGCTCGCCCGGCGGGGGCCTCGTTATGTCTGCCCTGTATCTGTATTCTCCCCGGTGGGTGGTAAGAAGTGATACCCGCCGACATCGGAGAATTAAGTTTTAGCGGTAAGGAGATTCTGGGACCATGCCACCTCTTCCAAAAAGAAAGCATTCGAAAGCGCGCCGTGACTGGCGGCGGTCGCACGACGCCCTACCAGGTATCCACCTGATAGAGTGCGAGAAGTGCCACGCGCTGCACCTGCCCCACACCGTTTGCCCGGAGTGCGGCACCTATCGCGGCATGAACGTCATTGACGTCGAAGGCGACAAGAAGTCCTAACGGATTGGCCGGGGAGAGGAGGAGCGCTGTACGGGCGCCCCGCCTCTCCCTTTGAACATTAAATCGTCCACCCCCCATGACAGCCCTACCTCTTGCCTGGCTCTTCCCTGGTCAAGGTTCGCAGACGGCGGGGATGGGCCGCGCCCTGGCGGATAGCTCGCCGGCGGCGCGGGCCATTTTCGACACCGCCGACGCGACCCTCGGTTTCCCGCTTTCCCTCCTCTGTTTCAACGGCCCCCAGGCCGAACTTGATAGCACCATCAACACTCAGCCAGCCCTGCTGACCACCTCGGTCGCGGTCCTGCGCGCCCTCGAAGAGGCGGCGGACCAGCGCGGCATGGCGCTGCCCCAGCCGACCTTTTGCGCGGGCCACAGCCTGGGCGAGTACTCGGCCCTGGTCGCGGCGGGCGCGCTCCAGTTCACCGATGCCCTGCGGCTGGTCCGTGAGCGCGGCCGGCTGATGCAGCAGGCGGGCGAGGCCCAGCCGGGCGGCATGGCGGCGCTTATTGGCGCCGACGACGCGAAGGCCGAGGCGGTGGTGGCCGACTTGCCCGGCGTCCAGGTCGCCAACTTCAATGCGCCGGGGCAGATCATCGTGTCGGGCGCGGCCGAGGGCATCGCCCGCCTGGCGGACGTCGCCAAGGCCCACGGCGTGCGGAAGGTCATCCCGCTGGCCGTGTCCATCGCCGCGCATTCGGCCCTGATGGGCAGCGTGGTGGACGAGTTCCGCGCCGCCGTCGAGGCGACGCCCATGCATGCGCCGCGTGTCCCTGTCATCAGCAACGTCCACGCCCGCCCCCTGGACGACGTGGCGGCCATCCGGCGCGAACTGGTGGACCAGTTGACGGCGTCGGTGCGCTGGGCGGCGGGCGTCGAGTACATGGCGGCGCAGGGGGTGGGGCGGTTTATCGAACTCGGTCCCGGCTCGGTGCTGGTCAACATGGTCAAGCGGATTCTCAAGGAACCCGACGTCCGGGCCATCGGCACGCCGGAGGACATTCAGGCGTACCTCGACCAAGAAGTTTAGACAGGATCAACATGATTTACAGGATTTGATCTTCCTCTCTTTATCCTGTTAATTCTGTAAATTCTGTCGAAATAAAACGGAGCCATCCGCATGTTTAACCTGAACGGCAAAATCGCCCTGGTTACGGGCGGGTCACGCGGGATTGGACGGGCCATCGCCGTGGCGCTGGCAGCGCAGGGCGCGGCGGTCGTGGTCAACTACCAGAGCAACGCCGAGGCGGCCCAGGCCGTCGTCGAGGCGATTACCGGCCAGGGCGGGCGCGCGCTGGCGGTGCAAGGCGACGTCAAAGACCCGGCGGCGGCGGGAGAGATGGTCAAGGCGGCGACGAGCCAATTTGGCCGCCTGGATATCCTGGTGAACAACGCTGGCACGACTCGTGATACGCTGCTACCGATGATGAAGGAAGAGGACTGGGATACCGTCCTGGACACCAACCTCAAGGGCGCGTTCCTGGTTACCAAGGCCGCGATGCGGCCGATGATTCGCCAGAAGAGCGGCCGCATCATCAACATTACGTCCATGGCCGGCGTGGCTGGCAACGCGGGCCAGGCCAACTATTCGGCGGCCAAGGCGGGCCTGATTGGCTTCACCAAGTCGGTCGCCAAGGAGATCGGCTCGCGCGGCATCACGGTTAACGCGGTGGCTCCGGGCTTCATCCCGACTGACCTCACGGCCAGCGTGCCGGCTGACCTCATCGCCCGCGCGGTGGACATGTCCTCGCTCAAGCGGCCGGGAACGTCGGAGGATGTCGCGGCGGCCGTGGTGTTCCTCGCGTCGGACGAAGCGGGCTGGATTACCGGGCAGGTGCTGGCGGTGGACGGCGGGCTGGTGATGTGATGGACGCGCAGACCCTAGGCGAAGGAGGGGGCATGACGGAGAATCTCGGCACGGTCACCATCGCGCCCCAGGTGCTGGTCACCATCGCGCGGCTGACGACAGAGGCCGTGCCCGGCGTGGCGCGCATGGCGCCGGGCGCCGTCTCCGGGACGACGCGGCTCCTCAACCGCACCACGACCGGTGAAGGGGTGCGTGTGTGGGTGGTGGACGGCGCGGTCAACGTCGAGGTCAATGTGGTCGTGTCGCGCGAGGCGAACATGCGCGCCGTGGGAACGCAGATTCAGGAGGACGTGGCGCGGGCGGTCGAGCACATGCTTGGCATGCCGGTGCGCGAGGTGAATGTCAACATCCGCGATGTCGCTCCGACATCGGACGAGACCGGAGGTTGGGCGTGAAAGCACGTCGCCAGGCGCGGTCCCTGGCTCTCCAGGTGCTGTACGAAGTGGACCTGGCCGGCCACACCGCCGAGCAGGTCCTGCGCCGGCCCCTGGAAGAGCAGCCCGAAGAGTTCCAGCCGGCCATGCAGCAGTGGACGGGCGAAGTGGGTGAGTTTGCCCAGCGGCTGCTGGACCTGACGCTGGCCCACCGCGACGAGCTAGACACCGTCATTCGCCGCATCGCGCCTGAGTGGCCGGTCCAGCAGTTGGCCGTCATTGACCGCAGTATCCTGCGCCTGGCCCTGGTCGAGATGATGTATCTCGATACGCCGCAGAAGGTCGCCATCAACGAGGCCGTCGAGCTAGCCAAGCGTTTTGGCAGCGATAGCTCCCCCCGCTTTGTCAACGGCGCCCTCGGCGCGTTCGTCAACCAGTCGTAAATTCCGGCCTGAGGGTTGGTGATAGACCGGACAGGTTTTCAAAACCTGTCCGGTCTCTGTGTTACGCTCTGTATTGGCCTTTGGCCGGGTTTGGCGGTAGAATACGCCAATGCCCCAGACTACGCTCCACCGCCGCGCCCTGCTGCTCATCCTGGCGGCCTACCTCGTCCTGGCGACGGGCTATGCCGTCCTCACCCCACCCTGGCAAGCCCCCGACGAACCCGCCCACTTCAACTACATTCGCCACCTCTGGGAGACGCGGTCGCTGCCCGAACTGCGGGCGGGCGACTATCCCTCGGAGACGTTGGAGGAACTCAAGCGGCGCAAGTGGCCGCCCGACCTCTCGATAGACACCCTGCGCTACGAGAGCCACCAACCCCCACTATTTTATGCAATCTCCGCCCCGGTCTACGGTCTGGCCCAGACACTCGGCCTGGGCCTGCGCGGCACGGTGGTCGCGCTGCGGCTGGTATCCGTGCTCCTGGGCGTGGGGCTGCTATTGCTCGCCTACCGGGTCGCCCGGCGCGCCCTGCCCGAAGCCCCGTCGGTGGCGCTGGCCGCGACGGCCTTTGTCGCCTTCCTCCCCATGCACCTGGCGGTAACCGCCGCTATCAACAACGACACGCTGGCCGAACTGGTCCTGGCCGGCCTGCTCCTGCTGAGCCTGGCCCGCCTTGAAGGTCGCGTCCCGCAGCGGCGCTGGATGATTCTCGGCGCGCTCCTGGTCGGCGTGGCCCTGCTGACCAAGACCACCATCTACCTGTCAGCGGTGGCCCTGCCGGCGGCCGCCGAGTTGGGCGCGTGGTGGCGGAGGGGGCGCTTTGGGCTGGCCCCGGCCGTCTCGGTCCTGCTCAACCTCTACATCGGCGCGCTCGTCGTCAGCGGCTGGTGGTTTCTGCACAATCAGGCCCTCTACGGCGCGGGCGACTATTTCGGCTGGGCGCGGCACGACTCGATTGTCGTGGGCCAGTTGACAACGCGCGAGTGGCTGGCGCGGGTCGGCCTGGGTCGGGGGCTGCGGCAGGGGGCCGCGACCCTGTTCCAGAGCTTCTGGGGGGTGTTTGGCTGGCTGGGCGCGCCCTTCCAGAACGAGGTCTACTGGGTCCTGTACGCCGTCACGGCGCTGGCCGCGCTGGGGCTGGCGCTCTACGCCTGGAGCCATCGCGGCTGGCCCCGCCCCGCCTTCTGGCTGCTCGGCCTGGTTGTCGGGCTGGCGCTGGCCGGGCTGGTGGGCTATAATCTCAAGTTCGTGCAGCACCAGGCTCGCTACGTGTTCCCCGCCCTGACGCCGCTGGCGCTCCTGTTTTGCCTGGGCCTGCGCGAGGTCTGGGCGCGGGAGCACGAGCGCGTCATGCTGGTCCTGACCAGCCTGGCGTTGGCCGGCCTGGCGGTCTATGGCCTGCTGTTCGTCATTCGACGTCAACTCTAAGAGGAGCTTATGGACTTACTACGCCGGTTGTTTGGCGGCCAGCCCGCGCCCCAGCAGGACGAAGGCATGTACCTGTACGTGCGTTGCGGCAACTGCGGCCGCGCCCTGCGCATTCGCGTGGACAAGCGCCACGATCTCCTGACCGACTACGACAATGGCGGCTTTACCCTGGTCAAGGAGATGATGGACGACAAGTGCTTCCGCCTGATGCGCGCCGAGATGGCCTTCGACCGGGCCTACACTGTCACCTCCCAGCGCATCGAAGGCGGCACGTTCATTACGAAGGAAGAGTATGAGCAGGGGCTAGAGAACAAGGAGTAGCTATGCGGCGTGGATGGCGACGACTGGCGCTCATTCTGGTAGCGCTACTCCTGGTGCTGGGCGTGGCGGGGGGCGGCGCGGCGTGGTGGGTCGGCGTGCGGCCCCTGCCACCGACGCGCGGCGCGTTGCGGCTGGCCGGGCTGAGCGCGCCGGTCACCGTCCTGCGCGATAGCTGGGGCGTGCCGCACATCTTCGCGCAGAACACCCTCGACCTGCTGAGGGCGCAGGGGGACCTCTCCGGCGCCGGCACGTCGTTCCGGGCGAGCCTCTCGATCCGCGAGCGACTGACGGCGGCCGACCCGAGCCACACCGGCTGGCAGCGCGACCTGGCGGGGTCG
>CAZFUK010000078.1:11592-13561 GCA_964522005.1 uncultured Anaerolineales bacterium
GCAAGGCTATCTCCAGGCGGGCGACCGCCTGTGGCAGATGGAGTTCCAGCGCCGGGTGGGGCACGGCCGGCTCAGCGAGGTGCTGGGCGACGCGACGCTCAGCACGGACAGGTTCCTGCGCACGCTGGGTGTCCGCCAGGCGGCGCAGGCGGACTGGGACGCCATGGACGCGGAGCTGCGGAGCTACCTGGACGCCTACAGCCAGGGCGTCAACGCCTACCTCGACACGCATCGGGGCAACCTGCCCATTGAGTTCACCCTGCTCGGCGTCACGCCTGAACCCTGGACGCCGGTGGATAGCCTGGTGTGGGGCAAGATGATGGCCTGGGACCTGGGCGGCAACTGGGAGAGCGAACTGCTCCGCGCCCGGCTCGTCGCCCTGCTCGGCCCGGAGGCCGCCGCCGATCTGCTGCCCGACTATCCCGACGGCAACCCCCTGATTGTCCCGGACGACGCCCGCTCCTACCGCGACCTGGGCCAGCCGGACACGACGGCCCTGGCCGCCGACCTGGGCCGCTTCCTCTCACCCATCCGTGAGGGCCTGGGCAGCAACAACTGGGTGGTGGGCGGCCAGAAGACGGCCAGCGGCAAACCGATGCTGGCGAACGACCCGCACCTGGGTATCCGCCTGCCCTCTATCTGGTGGGAGGTGGGGCTGCACGGCGGCGGCTTCGACGTGGTGGGCGCCAGCCTGCTGGGCGTACCGGGCGTCATCATCGGCCACAACAACCGCATCGCCTGGGGCATCACCAACGTCGGCCCCGACGTTCAGGACCTCTACCTGGAACATGTGCGCGGCCTGACCAACGGCCGGCCGGAGTACGAGTACCAGGGCCAGTGGCTGCCCCTCACCGAGCGCTACGAGACGATTCGGGTCAAGGGCAAGCCCGACCAGACGCTGCGCGTGCTGAGCAGCCGCCACGGCCCGCTCATCAATTATGTCGTGTCCGGGCTGGAGCAGCCCGTCGCCTTCCAGTGGACCGCCACCAACGAGCCGAGCCAACTCTTCCGCGCCGTCGCCAACGTAGACCGCGCCCAGACCTTCGCGCAGTTCCGCGCCGCCCTGCGCGACTTCGCCGTGCCCGCCCAAAACTTTGTCTACGCCGACGTGGACGGCAATATCGGCTACCAGATGCCTGGTCGTATCCCCAGGCGCGCCCGAGGCCAGGGGCTGGTGCCGGCGCCGGGCTGGACTGGCGAGTACGAGTGGACCGGCTACATCCCCTACGACGAGTTGCCCTACAGCCTCAACCCGCCCGAAGGCTTCATCGCCACGGCCAACAACAAGGTCGTCGGCGAGAGCTACCCCTACTTCATCAGCGCGGAGTTCGCCGCGCCCTACCGCGCCCGCCGCATCTCCGACACCCTCGCCGCCGGGACGCGCCTCACGCCTGACGACATGAAGGCCCTCCAGGGCGATACGCTGCATCTGTTCAACCAGGAGCTGGCCCGTGTCCTGCTGACCCTCCAGCCCCAGGGGTGGCTCGCGCAGCAGGCGCTCAAGACTCTCAGCCAGTGGGACGGCCGTATGGACCCCGACAGCGCGGGCGGTTCGCTGGTCGAGGCGACTTACCTGGAGGCGCTCAAGCTGGCCGTCGGCGACGAGGTGCCCGCCGCACTTCTGGACAGCTACCTGGGCCAGAGCAACCTGCACCACGTCTTCATGGCCCGCCTGCTGGCCCAGCCCGACTCGACGTGGTGGGACGACAAGGGCACCGAGGCCCGCGAAACGCGGGATAGCCTGCTGACGCGGGCCTTTGAGCGGGCGGTGGACAGCCTGGGCAAGCAGTTTGGCGATGTGCCCACCGAGTGGAAGTGGGGGCGGCTGCACACGGCCACCTTCCGCCACCAGCCGCTCGGCGAGAGCGGCATCGCCCTGCTGGAGCGGGTCTTCAATCGCGGGCCGATTCCGGCGCGGGGTAGCGGCTTCACCGTCAACGCGGCCAGCTTCAACTACCGCCAGCCCTAC
>CAZFUK010000079.1:0-13549 GCA_964522005.1 uncultured Anaerolineales bacterium
GGCCACCCTGGACGGCGACACGTGGGTGCTCAACGGCTCCAAGATGTGGATCACGTCGGGCGCCATCGCGGACGTGATTATTGCCACGGCGCGCACCATCGTGGACGGCCAGGACCAGGGCATTACCTGCTTCATCGTCGAGAAGGGCACGCCCGGCTTCACACCTGGCAAGAACGAGCCGAAGATGGGCCTCAAAGGCTCCATCACGTCGCAACTGTTCTTTGAGGACTGCCGCATCCCGGCCGAGAACGTGCTGGGCGAGATTGGGCGCGGCTTCCGTCAGATGCTCATCATCCTCGACGGCGGGCGCATCAGTATCGGGGCCATGGCGCTGGGCCTGGGGGTCGCCGCCCTCGAAGCCGCTCTCGGCTACTCGCAAGAGCGCCACGCCTTCGGCCGGCCCATCGCCGACTACCAGGCGGTCCAGTGGAAGCTGGCCGATAGCGCCACCCTCCTCGACGCCTCGCGGCTGCTGATCTACCAGGCCGCCTGGCTCAAGGACCAGAAGCGGCCCTTTAGCAAGGAAGCCGCGATGGCGAAGCTGTTCGCGTCGGAAGCGGCGGAGAAGGCCTGCTTCGAGGCGATCCAAATCTTCGGGGGCTACGGCTACACGCGCGAGTACCCGGTGGAGCGCTACTACCGCGACAACCGCCTGACGGAGATTGGCGAGGGGACGAGCGAGATCATGCGCCTGGTCATCGCCCGCAACATCCTCAAGGAGTCGGAGCGGGTGTAGAGGCAGGAGGTAAGCCATGCTAGAGCACATCAAGCGGGTGCATCCCGGCGACCGCATGACCGTCGCGGAGTTCTTCGACGAGGCGCCCGAAGACCGCAAAGCCGAACTCATTGATGGAGTCCTCATCATGCCTAGCCCAGCCTTACTTACCCACGAACGATTGCAGAGGTTCCTGTACTTCATTCTCCATTTCTATGTGACGGTCCGTGGCCTAGGCGAGGTCATCGGCTCGCGTACCGCGCTGGATCTCGGCATCGAATACCAGGCCTACGAGCCGGATATTCTCTTCGTGCGCCAGGAGCGCGTCAGCATCGTGCAAGAGCACGGTATTGTCGGGCCGCCCGACCTGGTGATTGAGATCCTCTCGCGTGGCACCAAGAGCCTGGACCGAGGCATCAAGCGGCGGGTCTACCAGGAAGCGGGCGTAGCGGAGTTGTGGCTAGCCGACCCCGCCGGCCCCCAGACATCGCGCTTCTACCAACGCCCCACCCCCGACGGTAAGATGGACGAGGTGAAGCTGGTGGACGGTGTGTTGCGGTCCACCACCGTACCGGGCTTCTACGTCCGCCAGGAATGGCTCTGGCCCCCGCAGGGCCAACCCCGCGACGAACTGGCCGCCCTGCGTGAGCTAGGCGTCCTCGGCGCGTAGACCCGTCCACCCTCTGTCAGCTTGAGTCGAGAGCTTCCCCAGGGAAGCTCTCGATTTTATGGGCGACCCCGTTTAGCCCCTGTTCCCCTCTTGACAAACCCCTCACCCTATGATATGATAAAGACGCCTCTGTGAACGTTCACGTGAACGTTCACGTCAAATCGTAGCGTTTGTGACCCCTCGTCGTTAAGCGAAACCTCCGAGTTGTACCGTTAGTTGCCGCCTCACCGCAGAGGAACGAGCCATGAAACGTCAGCGGGTGACGATTAAGGATGTCGCGGCGCAGGCCGGCGTGTCCTATCAAACCGTCTCGCGTGTGCTGAACGCCAAGGGCGAAGTCGCGGAGGAAACCCGCGCCCGCATCCAGGCGGCCATTGACGCCCTGGAGTATCGTCCCAGCGCCATCGCCCGCAGCCTGGTGTCGCAGCGCACCCATGTCCTGGGCTTGCTGACCGCCGACTTCAGCGACTACACCCACGCTCGCATCATCGAGGGCGCGGAGGCGGAAGCGCGGCGGCGCGGCTACCTCGCCTTTGTCAGCGGCGGCGAGCGCGGCCCCGACGGCGAGCCGCTCACCTCGCCCCTGTTCTCGCAGCACGAGACCGAGGGGCTGCTGATTGTCTACCACGGCGCGGACCGCGACCAGTACACCATCTTCGAGCAGATTCCCCGCGACCTGCCGCTGGTGACCATCGGCTACGCGCCCTGCCGCCCCGGCGTGGCGACGGTGGGCGTCCAGAATCTAGAGGGCGGCCGCCGCGCGACCGAGCACTTGCTGCGCCTGGGCCATCGCCGCATCGCCACCATCAGCGGGCCGATGCAAATGTACGCCAGCAAGGAGCGCCGCCAGGGCTACGCCGACGCGCTCCAGGCGGCGGGTCTGGCCCTGGACGACGCGCTGCTGGCCGAGGGGGATTGGTCCAGCGCGAGCGGCTACCGCGCGACGCGGCAGTTGCTCGCCCGCGCCGAGTTTAGCGCGCTGTTCGTCCAGAACGACCGCATGGCGATGGGCGCACTCCAGGCCCTCCGGGAGCAGGGCCGAGGCGTGCCCGACGATGTGGCCGTCGTCGGCTTCGATGACATTCCTTCCACGCCGTATTTTGACCCGCCGCTGACCACAGTCCACCAGCCGACCTATGAGCTAGGGGAAGTCGCGGCCGGGTTACTGATAGACCTGATCAATGGGCAGCCCCCCCCGGCCACGCCGACGCGACTCGCTACGCCGCTGGTGGTCCGCCGCTCGTGCGGGGCTGAGGTACAGAAGTAAGCATAAGGAGGTGAATAGCCGCTGATTCCATCGAACTCCCCCTCACGTGACTGGGTCCCTGTCCGATCTGTGAGCCTCGTTCCTCACTCACCATAAGGAGGTAAGCTGTGAGTCGTGTCACCCCGAAAATAACACTGCTCGTCGCCGTCGCCGCCGTGGCCCTGGTCGCCCTGATCGCCATCGGCTGCCAGCCCACTCAACCCACCGCCCAGGCGCCCGTCGTTCAGACGGTCGTCGTGCGCGAGACCCAGGTGGTCGAGAAGGTGGTGGAGAAGCCCGTCGAGAAGGTCGTCGAGAAGCAGGTGGTCGTCACCGCCGCCCCCAAGGGCCGCCTGGTCTACAACTCGTACCAGAGCGACCCGGAGCCGCGCAAGCAGGACGCCGACCTGGTCAACCTGTTCAAGCAGAAGTACCCCAACATTGACCTGGAACACAACACGGTGGACCACGAGGGCTTCAAGCAGGCCATCCGCACCTACCTGGCCTCGTCGCGGCCGCCCGATGTCATGACCTGGTTCGCCGGCAACCGCGCCCGCTTCTTCATTGACAAGGGCCTCATCATGGACATCAGCGATGTCTGGAAGAAGGAAGGCTGGCTGGAGAAGTATCCCAAGGGCTTCCAGGCGCTGAGCAGCGTGGACGGCAAGCAGTACTTCGTGCCGACGAGCTACTACTGGTGGGCGCTGTACTACCACAAGCCGACGCTGGAGAAGGCGGGCGTGCAGCCGCCCAAGACCTTTGACGACCTGCTGGCCGCCTGCGACAAGCTGCGCGCGGCAGGCGTGGCCCCCATCGCCATCGGCACCAAGGCCCCGTGGACGGCGGCTGGCTGGTTCGACTACCTGAACATGCGCACCAACGGCCCCGACTTCCACATCAACCTGATGCTGGGCAAGGAGAAGTACGACGACCCGCGCGTCAAGAAGACCTTCGACAACTGGAAGCGGCTGCTGGACAAGAACTGCTTCATCGAGAACCCCTCGTCCTACGCCTGGCAAGAGGTCATCCCGTTCATGCTCCAGGGCAAGGCCGGCATGTACCTGATGGGCCAGTTCATCATGGACTCCGTGCCGAAGGAGAACCAGAAAGACTTCGACTTCGTGCGCTTCCCCATCATTGACCCCACCGTCAAGATTGGTGAGGACGCCCCGACCGACGGCTTCTTCGCCGCCGCCAAGGCCCCCAACCCCGAAGCCGCCAAGACCTTCCTGGCCTTCCTCGGCTCCAAGGAGGCGCAGGAGTACTTCGCCAAGTCACTCCAGCGCCTGCCCACCCACGGCGACGTGGACCCCAAGATCTTCGGCCCCGAGACGCAGAAGGGCATCGAACTGATCAAGGGCGCGGACTACGTGGCCCAGTTCTACGACCGTGACACGACGCCCGAAATGGCCGAGAAGGGCATGGCCGCCTTCCAGGACTTCATGGCCGACCCCAGCAAGATTGACAGCCTGCTGGCGAGCCTGGAGAAGGAACGCGTCCGCATCTTCGCGGATCAGAAGTAAGGCAGACGGAGGACGGAGGGCGTGAAGCGTAATGCGTAAAGCGTGAGGCGTGACGCGTGAGGACGGAATACGCATTACGCATTACGCATCATGTCCTCCGTCTACCGTCTTCCGTCCTCCGTCACACCGTCAAAGGAGCGCAGTATGGCCGTCGGTCGTGTCGAGGCGGGCCAGCGCCCCCAGGCGACCGCCCGCAAGGGGCGTCCGCTGGGCGCGTCGAGTTGGACGCCCTACCTGTTTCTCGTGGTCCCCCTGGCCCTGTTCCTGATGTGGGTCATCGGGCCGCTGTTCTACTCGTTCTACCTGAGCCTGACCGACTGGGACGGCATCTCCGCGCCCAGGCTGGTCGGGCTGGCGAACTACCGCCGCCTGTTTGACGACCCTATCTTCTACACAGCGCTGTGGAACAACGTCAAGTGGCTGATCTCCTTCATCACCGTGCCGGTGGTCATGGGGCTGGCGTTGGCGATGGCGCTGAACCGCAACATTCCGGGCGCGCGGCTCATCAAGGCCATCTTCTACTCGCCCTACATCCTGTCGCTAGTGGTCGTCGGCCTCATCTTCGGCTGGATCTACCTGCCGGCCGGCGGCCTGCTCAATAGCACACTGTCGGGCCTCGGTCTGGGCGCCCTGAGCAAGGGCTGGCTGAGCGACAAAGGGCTGGCGACGTGGTGCATTATCGCGGCGGCGGTCTGGCGGCAGGTCGGCTATGTCATGACGCTCTACCTGGCCGGGTTGCAGGGGGTGGACCCGTCGCTGGTGGACGCTTCGAAGGTGGACGGCGCGAATAGCTGGCAGGCCTTCCGCCACGTGATTCTGCCCCTGCTGAACCCGGTCACCGTTGTCGTCATCGTCATCAGCATCATCGACTCGCTGCGCTCCTTCGACCTGGTCTACATCATGACGCGCGGCGGCCCGGCCAACGCCTCGACGGTCATGGCAAACTTCATGTACATCGAAGCCTTCAACAACTACAACATGGGCTATGCCGCCACCATCGCCGTCATCCTGTTCCTGATTACGTCTATCTTTATCTTTATCTACCTGGCGCGGGTCATGGCGACAGAGATGGAGTACTGAGTCAGTAGTCGGTAGTCAGTAGTCAGTAGTCAGTAGTCAGTAGTCAGTAGTCAGTATCTTCTTCTCTGACTACTGTGTACTGACGACTGACTACTTCCCCAAGGAGGTTCCGTGGCTGCCCAAACGCTCCCTCAGACACGCGCCGCCGGTCGGCCCTGGTCGCGCTACCTGGTCTACGGCCTGGTCTACGCGCTGACCCTGGCCTGGATCACGCCGGTCCTGGTCGCCATCCTGACCTCATTCCGCTCCAACAGCGACATCCTGGCGCGTGGGTTCTGGACCCTACCCAACAGCCTGTCGCTCCAGAGCTTTTTCAACGCCTGGACACGCGGCGGGCTGTCCCACTACCTGCCCAATAGCTTCATCATCACCCTGCCCGCGCTGGTCGGGACCCTGTTCCTGTCGTCGCTGGCCGCCTACGCCCTGGCGCGGTTCAACTTTCGCGGCAACCGCGTCATTTTCTTCATCTTTGTCGGCGGCGCCCTGCTGCCCTTCCAGATTCTGCTGCTGCCCGTCTTCCGTCTGACCGACTGGCTCGGCATCTACAACACCTACTGGGCGCTGATTGTCTTCCATACCTCGTTCCAGTTGGGCTTCTGCACATTCGTCCTGCGCAACTACATGCGGACGATACCCGGCGAAATCCTCGAAGCGGCGCGCATGGACGGCTGCTCCGAGTTCGGCATCTACTCGCGCATCATGCTGCCGTTGACCATCCCCGCCCTGGCCGCCCTGGCGACGCTGGAGTTCACCTGGATCTTCAACGACTTCCAGTGGGCGCTGGTGCTGCTCCAGGCCGACGCCCTCAAGCCCGTCACGACGGGCCTGGCCGCCCTCCAGGGTCAGTACATCATGGACTGGACGGTCATCATCGCCGGTTCGCTCATCGCCTCCGCCCCGACGGTGCTGGTCTTCGTCTTCCTCCAGCGCTACTTTATCGCCGGGCTGACGCTGGGGTCAAGCAAGTAATGTCATCCGTCCTTCGTCCTTCGTCGCTCTACGACGCCTACATCTTCGACCTGGACGGCACGGTCTACCTGGGCGAGCGGCTGCTGCCCACGGCGGGCGCGACGATTCGGCGGCTGCGCGAGCTGGGCAAGCGGACGGTGTTCCTGTCCAACAACCCGACCCACAGCCGCCACGACTACGCCGCCCGCCTGACGCGCCTCGGCCTGCCGACGCCGGCAGAGGACATCATCAACTCGTCGGTGGTCATGGTCACTTTCTTGCAGCGAACCATGCCAGGGGCGCGGCTGTTCGTCGTCGGCGAGCCGCCCCTGTGCCAGGAGTTGGCGGCGGCCGGCTTCACGCTCGTGGATGACGCGGGCCAGGTGGACGCCGTCATCGCCAGCTTCGACCGGACGTTCGTCTACCGCAAGTTGCAGATCGCCTTCGACGCCCTCCGCGCCGGCGCGCGTTTCGTCGCCACCACCGCCGACCGCTACTGCCCGGTGCCCGGCGGCGGCGAGCCCGACGCGGCGGCGATGATCGCGGCCATCGAAGCGTGCACCAACACGGCTGTCGAGGCGGTCGTCGGCAAGCCGTCGGCGTACATGGCCGAGGCCATCCTGGCGATTGTCGGCCTGCCGCCGGAGCGGTGCCTGATGACGGGCGACCGGCTGGAGACCGATGTGCTGATGGGCCTACGGGCGGGCATGGCTGCCGCGCTGACCCTCACGGGCGCGACCACCGAGACCATGCTGGCCCAGTCCGACGTGCGCCCCACCTATGTCCTGCGCCACCTGGCGGACCTACTGCCGTTAGAGGCTTAAGGAGGCAGTTACCATGTCAAACGTTGGCTACGAAGAGGTCATTCCGGGGGTGCTGCTCGCGCCGTACGGCCTGCGGCCACCGATGGTCGTCTCGACCATCCTCGCCAAGGGCCACCGCCTGGCCCTCATTGACAGCGCCTTTGCCGAGCACTTGCCCGCCACCCTCGCCCCGGCGCTCCAGGCCCTCGGTGCGGAGATGAAAGATATTGACCTGGTCATCAACACCCACGGCCACGGTGACCACATCGGCGGCAACGCGCTGGTACGCGAAACCAGCGGCGCGGAGGTGTGGGCGGCGGCCGGCGACGCCGCCCAACTGCCGACGCCGCCCGATCGACGGCTGAACGAAGGCGACACGGTGGATCTGGGCGATGGGCTGGCCTTCCAGGTGGTCGCCCTACCGGGGCACTCGCCGGGCCACATCGGCCTCTACGAGCCGACGCGCCGCCTGCTCATCGCCGCCGACGCCCTGCAGGCCCGAGGCAACGGGGTGCTGCCCCTGATTTTCGACTCCGGCCGCGCCTACCGCCAGACGCTCCAGAAGGTCATGGCCCTGGACATCGCCGTCCTGACCACGGGCCACCCCTACACCTGGTCCGGCGAGTCCCGCCTGGTTCATCGCGGCGAGGACGTCGCCCGCTTCCTCCAGGACAGCCTGACCGCTCTGGACGAGGCGGAGATGGCGGTGCAGGTTGCCCTCAACGGCTGCGACGAGCAGACCTGGCCGTGTCTCGAACAGGCCTTTATCGCGCAGTTAGGTCAGGACCCGAACCAGCCCCTGCCGCCCTTTTTCGCCATGACGCTGCGCACCTTGCTGCGCGACCGGGGCATCGAGTTGCCCGCGTGACGCCATGAGTACTCGCTTGGTACTGGGCATTGACCAGGGGAGCAGCGGCAGCCGCGCCCTCCTACTGGACAGGGAGGGCACCGTGCGCGGCTACGGCTACCAGCCTGTGCCGCGCCTCTACCCGCAGCCGGGCTGGGTCGAACAGGACCCCGACGCCGTCGCCCACAGCGTGGCCCAGGCGGTCACCGAAGCGCTCGCCCGCGCCGACTGCCGCCCCGCCGACATCCTCGCCTGCGGCATCGCCTCGCAGCGCAACACCGACTTCGCCTGGGACCCGCGCACGCGCCGCCCGGTCGGCCACGCTGTGAGCTGGCAGGACCTGCGCACCATCCCCCTGCTGGACGAACTGGCCGCCTGGCCGCCCGCTGCCCAGGCTCGCCGCCGTCTCGGCTACCAGCCGGGACCCTACTCCTCCGCCCTCCACCTGGCCTGGCGCATGCGCCACGACCCGGCCTTTGCCCACGCCGCGCGGTCTGGGGAGGTGCGTCTGGGCCTGTCCGCCGCCTGGCTCCTCGCCGCGCTGGGCGAACCCTCGGCCCACGTCATGGACCTGTCGCTCGTTCAGGCGATGGGCGTGTTCGACTTCCGCGCCCGCGACTACTGGGCCGCCTGGCTCGACTGGCTCGGCCTGCCCCGCGCCCCGTTCCCCCAGCCCGTTCCCACGCTCCACGACTACGGCGTTCTCCACGTGGTCGGCCCCGACGGGGGGGCGGCCCATGTGCCCGTGCTGGCGCAGATTGGCGACCAGCAGGCCGCCCTGTACGGCTACGACTGCCGCCGCCCGGGCGACGCCGAGTGCACCCACGGTACGGCCTCGTTCGTGGACGTGTGCGTCGGTGGCGTCGCGCCCGACCAGGACCTTATCAACGTCTACTATGCCTGGGACACGGGCGCGGGGATGACCTACTGCCTGGAGGCCGACACGACGGTGACGGGCGCGGCGGTGCGCTGGATGCGGGAGAACGCCCGCCTGTTCGACCGCGACGACGAGATTGAGGCGCTGGCCGGCTCAGTGCCCGACCCAGGCGGCGTCTTCTTTGTGCCCGCCTTCACCGGCCTCAACGTTCCCTACAACGACCACGCCGCGCGCGGAACCCTGCTCGGCCTGACCCTCGGCAGCACCCGCGCCCACGTCCTGCGCGCCTTCCTGGAGTCGCTTGGCTTCCAGGTGCGCGCCATCCTCGACACCATCGCCCAGGACACCCGCCTGCGTGTGGACCGCCTCTTCCTCGGCGGCGGCATCTCGGTCAACGACCTGGCCTGCCAGATCCAGGCGGACTTGCTCGGCATCCCCACCGTGCGGCCCCGGTTCACTGAGACGACAGCGCGCGCCGCTGCCCTGCTGGCCGGCCTTGGCGCGGGCGTCTGGCCGTCGGAGGCCGCCCTGCCGCCCTTGCCCGCCGAGCGCACGGTCTTCGAGCCGCGCCTGTCGGCTGACGAACGCGACGCCCGCTACGCGGGGTGGCAGCGGGCGGTCGAGGTAGTGCGCGCCTGGGGCGCGAGTGGGTGAGAGAGGCTAACGTTTGGGAATGCTAGCGATTTGCAGCACCAGGCGCAACGCCTCGTTGACTGCTTCATCGGTGGGGAAGGCTTGCGCCACGTCCGGCGCCAGCACGACCACATTCTTGCCGCGCCGCCGCTCCGGGGAGAACCGGCCTTTGGGGACTACCGTCATTTTCGAGAGATCGTATTCTTCACGCAGATCGTCATCGTCGTCCTTGTCAGGTACAGGGCTAGTTAGCGTCGTCATAGAATCTCTCTTCCGACTTGGTTGCTTCGCGGGCGCTAATGATACGAACGAGGCCCTCTTGGTCGGTGTGAGCCACCATGAGCAGTCGGCCGCGCCTGGACAGTCCGATAGTGATGTAACGCTCCTCGTCAACCGAATGCTCATCGTCAAGGACGGTCACAAACATCGGGTCATCGAATACGGTCTTGGCTTCCTCGAATGAGACGCCGTGTTTCGCCTCATTGCGTGTTGCTTTAGCAGGATCCCACTCGAAGTCTGGTGCGTCGCTCAAGACATGACTGCCTAGATGAGATAAGTGAAGCCTAATCAGATTCTGCAACTCGTCAAGTGCTTCTTCAAATGGAGCCCGCATGTTATCTAACGCTGAACTCGTTCGCCAGTTCCACATCGCGGTCGGCGACACACCCCCCACCACGCCCACGCCGCCCACCCCGGCCATCCTCGATCTCCGCGAGACCCTCATTAGCGAGGAGTACCAGGAGACGCTAGGGGCCTTGCACACGCTGCGCGAGGCGCTCGCCAGGGGCGAGGGGGCTGACCTGGCGTCCCTGGCCCACGAACTGGCCGACCTCCTCTATGTGGTCTACGGCACCTTCGTCGCCCTCGGCATTGACGCCGACGCCGTCTTCCGCGAAGTCCACCGCGCCAACATGCACAAGACGACCGGCCCCAAACGCGCCGACGGCAAGCAGATGAAGCCGGCCGACTGGCAGCCGGCGAATGTAGCGGGGGTGCTGGAACAACTAGGGAGAACCCCATGACCCTTTTCGGTGTCTGTTACTATCCCGAACACTGGCCGGAGGAACGCTGGGCGCAGGACGCGACCCAGATGCGCGCGCTGGGCCTGGACCTGGTCCGCATTGGGGAGTTCGCCTGGGCCAAAATGGAGCCGGCCGAAGGCCGCTTCGACTGGGGCTGGCTGGACCACGCGGTGGAGACACTCGCCGGCGCGGGCTTGAAGCTAACGTTAGGCACGCCCACGCCCGCCCCGCCCGCCTGGCTCGTCCAGGCCCACCCCGACATCTTGCCGGTGGACGCCGAGGGCCGACGCCGACGCCACGGCGGCCGCCGCCACGCCTGCGCCAACGCCCCGGCCTACCAGGCCGCGTCCGAGCGCATTGTAGCCGCCCTGGCCGGCCGCTACGGTGGGCACCCCGCTCTCGTAGGCTGGCAGACCGACAACGAGTTCGGCGGCGGCAACACGACGCGCTGCTACTGCGACCACTGCGCCGCCGCGTTCCGCCGCTGGCTCCAGGCGCGCTACGGTTCCCTCGACGCGCTCAACGAGGCGTGGGGCGCGGTGTTCTGGTCGCAGTGGTACACCGACTGGGAGCAGCTCCAGCCGCCGAACCTGGTTCTCGGCCAGCCCAACCCCTCCCACGTCCTCGACTACTACCGCTTTTCGTCCGATAGCTGGGTTGCCTTCCAGCGCGCCCAGATTCAGACCCTGCGCGAGCTATCGCCGGGCCGCTGGGTGACCCACAACCTCATGGGGCCAGTGCGCAGCCTCGACTACCACGCCCTGGCCGCCGACCTCGACTTTGTCAGTTGGGACAGCTACCCGACCGGCAACACCGACCGCGACACGCCCCTGATGTATGGCCCCGGCGCGACCCCGCCGCCCCACGGCTACGACGTGGGCGACCCGGCCCTGACCGCCTTTTACCATACCCTCATGGTCGGCCTCAAGCGCCGGCCGGTCTGGATCATGGAGCAGCAGCCGGGTTACGTCAACTGGGGCAAGCACAACCCCACCCCGCGCCCCGGTGTCGTGCGCTATTGGACCCTCGACGACTTCGCCCACGGAACCGATACCGTGGTCTACTTCCGCTGGCGTGCCTGCCACTACGCCCAGGAGCAATTTCACAGCGGCCTGCTCAAGCACGACGGCACGCCCGACCAGGGCTTCCACGAGGTGGCCGGCCTGGACCAGGACCGCGACCTGCTGAGCCGGCTCCAGGGCACGCGGCCCCAGGCCGATGTCGCCCTGCTCTACTCCTACGAGGACGACTGGGCCGCCGCCCTCCAGCCGCACCACGCCGACTTCGACCTGCGCCGCGCCGTGTTCGCCCTGTTCCGCGCCTTCGGCCGCGCGGGCCACGCCGTGGACATCGTCCACCCCCTGGCCGACCTGACGGGCTACCGCCTGGTTGTCGCGCCCACGCTCTGGCTGGTGGACGAGGCGCTGGTCGCCCATCTGCGGGCCTACGTGGAGGGGGGCGGGACCCTCCTGGTCGGGCCGAGGAGCGGCTTCAAGACACCGAGTAACCTGGTCCACTCCGCCGGCCCGCCGGGCTTGCTGACCGACCTCGTCGGCGCGAAGGTGACGGGCTTCCACAGCCTGCCGCCGGGCCTGGTCTACGGCCTGCGCTGGCCGGACGAGGCCGAGGAGACGCCTGTGCTGGTGTGGGCCGAGGGGCTGGAGCCGGGGCCGGGCGTGGAAGCCGTGGCGACATGGGGCAGCGGCCTGCTGGAAGGCCAGGCGGCCCTGACCCTGCGCACCGTTGGTAACGGCCAGGTGGCCCTCTTTGGCGCGTGGCCGAGCGACGCCGTCGCTGACGGGCTGGTCGCGTGGCTGGCGCACGTGGCGGGCGTCTGGGAACTGGCCGAGTTACCGCCCGGTGTGACCGCGACGCGGCGCGACGGCCCAGACCAGGAATACCTATTCCTGGTCAACGGCACGGACGAGTACCAGATCGCCGCGCTCTACCCGCCCGCCTGGGCCGACGCCCGCTCCGGCGAGCCGTGGCCCGCCACCGTCACCATCCCCCCCCGCGATGTCCTGATTGGCGTCCGCCCGTCGAGCTAACCCCTCACCCTCCTTCCCACAAGAGAAGGAGGGTGAGTTAGCGCCAGACAAGCATGATATCTTCAACCGCGCCGTACTGGAACACCATTTGGGCAGTGCCGCTAGTATTACTATTCTGAAGATACCACAGGTTACCTCGTAGCACACCTACCGTGTCTATCCCATCTC
Organism: uncultured Anaerolineales bacterium; assembly: GCA_964522005.1. Taxonomy (GTDB): domain Bacteria; phylum Chloroflexota; class Anaerolineae; order Epilineales; family JAHCIE01; genus JAHCIE01. The sequence continues at coordinate 12,581 of CAZFUK010000079.1, forward strand.
CATTCCAGTCGCCTACAATCGGCTGGTCACCTGGTGGAGAGCCGTACATGAATACGAGCTCACCTATACCGCTACTGTTACTGTTGCGTAGATACCAAGTTACATTTCTAAGCACGCCCGGAGTATCCATCCCATCACCGTTCCAGTCACCGACTACAGAACGATCACCTGGCGCCCCGTAGAGGAAGATGATATCGGCAACGCCGCTTGTACTGCTATTACGCAGGTGCCAGGAAGTCCCACGGATCACACCGATAGTGTCGGTCCCGTCCCCATTCCAATCGCCACAAATTGGTATGTCACCGGCCACACCGTAGCTGATAGCGATATCGGAGTTGCCTGTAGAGTTGTCGTTGCGAAGGAACCAGGCACCCTTACGGAAGACGCCGGGTGTCTTACTCCCGTTGCCATCCCAATCGCACATCATGGGGATATCGGTGGACAAACCATAGCTGAAGATGCTATCAGCGATGCCAGTGCTGAGAGAGTTGCGCAGGAACCACGCTCCCCTACGCCAGATAGCCGGCCTAGCTGGGGCAGGGTTAGCCGTGTGCGTCGGCGTGGATGTGCTGGTTGTCGTACTTGTCGCAGTGCTAGTCGGCGTGGGTGTGTTCGTTGCTGTGCTGGTGGTGGTTGAGGTGGGGATATGAGTGGTAGTAGGTGTGGGTGTGCTGGTCGAAGTGTTGGTTGAAGTACTAGTCGGAGTACTTGTCGGCGTGAAGGCAAACGTGGCCGTGCTGGTGGATGTATGGGTGGTTGGCGTGCCTGTCGAAGTGCTGGCGGGCGTAGCCGTATTGGTTAGTGTAGGCGTTCTAGTCGGTGTGACACTTACAGTTGGGGTACTCGCGTTCGGTGTCGTTGAAGAGTCACTTAGAAGCCCGGTCAGGCCGCCGCCCCGCGTGGCGAACCAGCGGGTCCCGTCAGGCGCGACCGCGATGGCGCTGATCGTGTTGCTGCCCAGCCCGCCGC
>CAZFUK010000080.1:0-8545 GCA_964522005.1 uncultured Anaerolineales bacterium
GAGTGCGCGTGAGGGTCCTGGGTGAACCAGGCTTCGAGCATCTCGCGCAGGGCGACAGGCTCCAGCAGGCCGAGGCTCAACGAGATCAGCCCAATATCCCACGGCCAGTTGGTCGCGGTCTGGTGATAGCGCGCGCCAATCGAGCGGAACGCCGGACGCCACGCTGCGTAGGGCGAGTCGACGCGGCTGAAGAGCAGGCTGGCAAGCGCGACGTGGTACAGCCGCCACAACGCCTGGTTAGACGTGACGAGGGTGGGCAGGTGGCCGGAGAACTCCGGGTTGCCAGGGGTGAAGGCGTGCTGGAGCCGCCACGTCCACGTGTCGAGCGTCTCGGCCTGGACCGCGTCGAAACGGGCCTGGAGCTTGTCGTAGAGCGCCAGGCCACGCTCGGCGTCTGGGGCGAGGACCTGGACATACGTGAAGGTCGCCGTCTCGCCCGGCGCCAGCGCGTAGGGGTGGACGGACTGGATGCCGTGCTCGATGGCGGCAGGGCGCGGTCGAACTCCCTGGATACTGACCGCCGCGCTGTGGCGGGCCTGGAAGACGAGGCAGCCGGCGTCGGGCGCGAATGTGACGGCGTTGTCCGCTTCGCTCGGGGCGCGAGTCGGCCAGGGGTCCATCTCGACGTGGGCGACGCCCGCCCGCAGGAGGAACTGCACTGTCCCCTCGCGGTTGGCGGTCCCGGTATTGGTGAGGATGACCTTCTCCGCGACCGCTCGCTGCTGGGGCGGCAGGAATGTCTCGGTCCGAACGTGCATGCTGTCCACGGTGGTCTCGCGCACCAGCGTATGCGGGTACCAGGTGTAGGTAATGTCACCGGCGGGGCGCGGGAAGCTCTGCAAGATGCGTCCGTCCAGCATCAACTCGCATGTGACCGTATATGCCTTGTTCCACTTGTTGCCGTAGACGGAGTTGGAGACGTACGGCGGAAAGGTGACCGCCTGCAAGCCGCTGACCGAGCGGGTGGCCTGGGCCTGCCCCCACTCGTTCTGCACACCGGGCGGGTTGAACAAGAGGTCGCTCCAGTGGTGAACCAGGGGATCGCTGGCGAGATCATTAGGCGAAGGGATGTGAGGTAGGGTATGATTGAGCATCACAACTCCATTGAGAAGGGGGTCGCATATGACCGTCGAGCTTAGAGTAGTGCTGGATGTGGAGATGGCCCGCGTACCGACACAGCACGGCGAGCGGGCGCTGGTGGTGGACCTCTGGCTACCGCAGCACGTGTCAGGGCCGCTGCCGACGGTCGTCTACATCCACGGCGGCGGCTGGCAACAGGGTACGCAGTACCGGCCGCCGTTCCAGCCGCGCCTGAGTGACGAGGGCATCGCCATCGCCGCCGTGACGTACCGCTTCGGCCAGGAGGCGCCCTTCCCAGCCTGCCTGTACGACTGCAAGTTGGCGGTGCGCTGGCTGCGCGCCCACGCCGGCGCCTACGGCCTCGACGCCACACGCTTCGCCGCCTGGGGTATCTCGGCCGGCGGGCATCTTGTCGCACTGCTGGGGCTGACCAATCATCAGCCAGAGTGGGAAGGCGATGGGCCGTGGCGGGAACACAGCAGTGCGGTCTCGGCCGTCTGCACGTGGTGCGGCGTCCACGACTTCCTTCGCCCCTTGACCGACCCCGAGCCGGGCGTGGATCTGGTCCCGCTGCTGTCCAATCTGCTCGGTGGTCCGTTGGCCGAGAAGCGAGAGCTGGCGGCGGCGGCCAGCCCCATCCAGCATGTCTACCCAGGCAGCCCGCCGTTCCTGCTCGTCCACGGCGACGAGGACCCCTACGTTCCCGTCCAGCACAGCGTATCGCTACACGAGACGTTGCGCGCCGCCGGTGTCGCGTCCGAGCTTGTCATTCTGGTCGGCTCGGGCCACACGATCGTGGACCAGCCGGAGGCCGTAACAGCGACGCGGCGCTTCCTCACGCGCCACCTCTTGCCCGCCTAGCCCGGCGTCTGGGGTTCACTGTTTAGCGGGTCTAGACGTCCCAGACTACCCGAATGCTCTGGAGGCGACGCGGGCCAATATGACCAGTAACGCTAGCCTGGCTCACCTTGAGCGCGCCCGCCGCCTCCGCCTCCTCCATCAGGTTGACAACCTGGGCCGACTTGAGCCGCGATAGCGGGAAGCGCAGGTGGAAGCTTGTCGCGCGGCCCGCCAGTTCCTGGAGGCGGAGCATGGCCCCTTTGTCATCTTCCGCCATCTTCATGCCTACAAGGTGCACGTTCGGCGGCTCCACGGTGAGCAAGCTAGCCTGCGGCGGCAAGTGCGGGCCAAAGGGAAAGGCCCGCTCCTCTAGCCCAGCTGGCCGGTCCCACACCGGCCCGACCAGTGGCTCGACCGCCGCCTCGGCGCCGAAGCGCGTCGCCTGGACCGGGTCGAAGGGGGCATCGTGGGGCAGCAGCCGGTAGCGGAAGCGCATCCACCCCGCCTGGCTGAGCTTGAAGTTCGTAAACCAGTGGTTGTTGATCGGCCAGCCGACGACAAGGGGTTGCTCCATTGGCATGTGTGGCAGGTACTTGTGGTTGGTGAAGCCGCCGAGGTGAACCATGTAGGCATCAGGCGAGGCGATGGTGACGCCTCGGGCCGCGTCACTGACGTCTACCCAGTGTTGGAGCGGGTAGAAGTCGCGCGTGGCGTAGACGAGCTGCTCCCTCTCGGCTTCGACAATCGCCCCGGCGACCTCGTAGCGCGGCGTGGGACGGTCCAGGGCGAGCGGAAAGGCGATGTACACCGATTCAGGCTCGGCGACGGATAGCTTGTCGATATCGTAGACGAGATCAATCCACGGCAAGTCATCATAGAGGACGATCTCCACGACAAGCTCGGCTACGCCGGGCGCGCTCAACTGTAGCGCGAGTCGCCCTTGCCCGACGCCTGGGACAAAGCGCATATCCAGCACGCGGTCAGGCCCGCGCCGTTCGGGGGCCAGTTCGGGTTGGCGGTCGCCGTCGGGACGGCGGTAGGGTGGGTTGAACTCCATTTGCATGTCGAGCCGGCCGCGTGGCGAGCGGTTCGTCTCGTAGACGATGTGGCCGAGCCGCCAGGGGGTCGTCGTGTCCACCCACTCCGCGCCACTGCCCTGGCTGGTTAGACTGGCGATGGCGCCCGTGGCCGGGTCGACGCGCAGGCGGTAGAACTGGTTTTCGAGGGTCCAGCCAGTGGCCCGGACGCCACGGGTAGTGGTCAGGCCCGGCGCAGCCTCGGGAATGAAGACAGGCCGGCGCACGGCGGCCATTGGCTCCGCCGTGATGTGCTCCGGGACTGGCTCGGGCGCCGCTGGGCGCAGGGGCAGCGTGGCGTAGCCGCAGGGGGGCAACTCGACGACGCCGTAGTCGAAGCGGGCCGCCGCACCAGACGCGGGCGACGCTAGCTCGAGGCGGTATTCGAGCTGGGCATCCTCCCACCCGGACGGGAGGATACGAGGCAGCAGCAGGGGCACGCGCCGCGCCCAGGGGAGCGAGTTGAACACGCACACCGTCGGCTCAACCGGCTGGTCGAGACGCGCGGCGAGATCGTGCTGGACGCGCTGGGCCAGCCGGGCGGTGGCCGCCGCCGCGTCGTAGGCGAAGACCGCCTTACGCGCCCACTGGCCGCGCGCGTTGAGCGAGTCGGCGTGGCTGATGCTGTCAAAGCCGCCCCAGGTGTGCTCGTCGTAGAGCGCCAGGTTACGCCAGGCTGCCTCATCGTCCGCCGCCGGGTACTCGGTGGGGTGCGGTTGCCCGCGCAGTAGCGTCCCCAGCGTCCGCGCCGCCCCGAAGCGGGTGTGGCTCTGGCGCGTCAACGCCGTCTCATACGCGCTGCTCGCGCCGCCGTGCGCCCACCAGTCGGTCCAATCGCCGCGGCGAACCTCCAGGTCTGACTGCGCGCGTAGACGGCCGAACAACTCCGTCAGGCCGACGAGGCACAGTCGGGGCTGCCACCCTCGCGCGTTCCACTCGGCGACGAAGCGGACAAGCTCCTCGTGGGGACCGCCGTTGTCCCACTGGAAGGTACTCGTCGGCTGCAACTGGGCGAAGTTGTAGGGGTAGCCCTGCGCGGTGAGGCCGTCGAGGTAGCGCTGCACGAGCGGATAGGCGGCGTCGAGGTCGTAGCGCCAGCCACGTGGCGTCTGAACACGGGGGATACCGAGGCGGTGCGCGAAGCCGTAGTGCTCGCCGTGCCAGACGAGGAGGCGCCGCCCGCTCGGCCCCTCCCACCAGAAGCCACGCGGGCGCGGCTGCGGGTCGCGGGCCATGACGCGGTTGATTGCCATGGCGAGGCCCCGGAAGCCGCCGTCGAGCAGCAACTCGACCAGGCCCCAGGCCTGACCGTTGACGTCGCAGTTCAGAGCGTACGGGATGTCGAAGCCATACGCGCGACGGAGGCGGCCGGCGACGAGCAGCGACTGGGCCAGCAACTCGGTGGTGACCAGGGGGGACCAGTTGCAGTACAGCCCGCCGAAGTCAATGAGGCCCTGGCGGTGGACGGCTTGCAGCCGCTCGACCTCCTCAGCCGAGGCGTGCCGCAGGTAGTCCTCCACCGTGACCGTCACTTCACACGTCCAGTGGAAGCGCTCGCCGGCGGGCCGGTCGGCGTACTTTTCCGCCAGGTGAACGGCGCGCCGAATGTACTCCCGCTGGAGCGCGAAGACGTTGGCCTGGTAGTGGGTGTAGCCGATGTCGGTGTGCGTGTGATGGACGAGCAGGATGTCACGAACGGAGGACATGGGGTCCCCTTATGAGGTTAGCTCCTGATGGAGCTTGAGGAAGATGGCAGCGGTCCAGGCCTGCTGGCGGCAGCCCCGCCCCTGGCCCGTCGCCGAGTTGAATAGCTCGCACAGTTGGCCGTCGCGCAGCACCATGTCATAGAGACGCCGCGCCGCCTCTTGTCGCGCGGCGTGGTAGCCGTAGCGGTCCAGCGTCTCCAGCATCAGGTAGGCGATGGGCAGCCAGACCGGGCCGCGCCACCACTCGTCCGGGTCGTAGGCGCTCTCGTCGTAGGCGACGCAGGGGAATGGGAACCGTCCAAAGAAGGTGGCCGGGTTCAAGAGGCAGGTCTCAATCATGCGGCGGGCGGCGGTCTCAGAGGGCGACGCGCCCGCCCACAACGGCAGGAAGATGGCCGGGGTTTTGAGCGGCAGATACGCGCCAGTCTCGATCAAGCGGTCATGGAACAGCCCGTCGCGCTCGTCGTACAGCACCGCCACGATACGCCCGGCATAGTCGTCCGCTTGAGCTGCCAGGATAGTGGCCGTCGCCTCGTCGCCGAGCAGCCGGGCCATCGCCTCGCAGGCGCGCATCTGGCTCAGCAGGTAGCTGTTCATGTCGCATGCGACAATCGGCCCCTGGTCCAGGCGCGGAGTGTTGTCCCACCCGGTCTCGAAGCCGCTGCTGGTGCCAATCAGCCCGTAGGCGGTGATGCGATTCGCCAGCCACCAAGTCGTGTTCCTCTGGAGCACGGGCAGGAGTTGGCGGGCAAGGTCCAGGTCATGCTTGCCCTGGATCAGCTTGAGGCCGGCCCATCCGACCAGCGGCGGTTGGGACTCGTTTGGCCGGGTCCAGGTCGAGCAGATGAAGTGCGGCATCTTGCCGTCGGCGCGCGTGTTCTCGGTCAGCAGCAGGAGGGAGTCTTCGGCCAATCCCGGCCGCATGAGCGCCACGGCCAGGTTCTGGAAGCACGCGTCCCACAGGAAGTGGGCGGGATAGCCGCCTCGGCTCGGACAGGCGGCGACACGCCCGTCAAGCAGACCGGGCGCTCTATACATGTTGAGCATGAGCGAGTGGGCGGCGGAGTGGAGCAACTGCCGCTCGTGGGGGGCGACGGCCTCTAGCCCGAGGCCCCCCAGGGTCGACGTAAACCAGGTGGCAGTCCTCGCCCGGGCCTCTTCGACACTGGGCGGTGCCGCCAGCCGCGACCGTACTGAGCCGCTTGCCACGTCCAGCGCCTCGGCGGCGAACGCCACGACGATGACGCCTTCCCGGTCAGGCTCGATGCGCACGCGCTCACGCCCGCTGTCACCCGCCACCCGCCCCCGCACGACGCGGAGACCCAGCAGGAAGGGGAACGTGCGGTCCGGGTCACGGTCGTCCGGGGTGGGGAGGTAGGCCCCGAACAGCCGGGCGCCGTCGTCAAGCGGGGAGGAGGGTGGGGCGCTCCATTGCTCGGCGGGCACGCTCATCCAGCCCGAGCCACCCGACATGCCGAACGGAAAGTACAGGCCCGTGTACTGCTCCGCAATCTTCAGAGCGTTCCAATTGAAGTCGAGGTGGGGCACGCCTTGGCATTCGACGAGCCAGGCGTTGTGGTCGTAGAAGGCGATGTCCACCGTGCCCGCCTCCAACTCCTGGCGGACCCCCAGGGCGGTCTGCTGGCGGCGGACAAGGGCGCCATCAAAGCGCAGCAGAGGGAGGCCAAACGTGGTGGTCAGGCGGTTGTAGTGTAGGTAGAGGGCGTGGATGCCCGGCGCGTCGTCGAAGCCGAGGCCGACAGTGGAGAAGAACGGGCTGAAGGATGTGTCGGGGGTCGAGTAGTCGAGCGCGTCGCCCAGGGCGACGATGTAATCGGTGTGCTTGTCTGGCATGGCTCAACCAGGGCCGCGGCGGTAGGCTACTTGACGGCGCCGGCGGCGCTGCCAGCAATGAGGAACCGTTGCGCCAGCGAGAAGACGACGATTACCGGCGCGATGTTAATGAGCGAGGCGCTGGCGAGGAGCCGGAAGTCCGCCTCGTTCGGGCCGATAAGACGGAATGTTCCGACCGTCAGCGGCAGATTCTCAGGGCTGCGCATCAGGACCGAAGCAATCGTATAGTCGTTCCAGTGCCCCACGAATTGGAGGATGAACAGGCTGGCAAGGCCGGGCAACAGCGCCGGCATAATGATTTGCCAGATGGTGCGCCAGCGCGAGGCGCCATCCATCCACGCCGCCTCGTCTAGCTCCTTTGGGATGGCGTCCACGAAGCCCTTGAGAAACCAGGCTCCGTAGGCGATGCCAGTCGCGCCGTAGAGCAGGATGATACCGGCCTGCGAGTCGATGAGCTTCAGGTTGGTCATCATGATGTAGACGGGGATGACGCGGACCAGGGCCGGCACGAGCTGGACCGCCAGCAGCAGCGTCATGAGCAGCCGCTTGTGGGCAAACGAGTAGCGCGACAGGCCGTAGGCGGTCAGTAGGCTGAAGGCCAGGGTCAGAGACGCGCCTCCCCCCGCGTACAGCAGGCTGTTGAGGAGGTAGCGCGTGACCGGCGTGGCGGCGAAAATGCGGCGGTAGGTGTCGAACTGCGGCTCGGCCGGGATGAGGCGCAGTGGCTCGCGGTAGATTTCCGGGTTTGCTTTAAGCGACGTGGCGAATAACCAGACGATGGGGAACACGAAGAAGAACGCGGCGACAAGGGCCACGCCGTACAGGAGGATGACGCCCGGCCCCAGGCGCAGCGCGGGCCGACGGTCGGCAGGCGGGGTCGCCACGGTGGAGAAGATTGCCATCTCAGTCCTCCTGCCGGTCAAAGACCATCAGGCGCAGATAGACCAGCGAGCAGACCAGCACGAACAGGAACATGACGACGCCCATGGCAGAGGCGCGGCCGAGAAAGCCCTGCATGCCTGCCCCGAACTCGCCGAATGCCGTGACGTACATGCGGTTGCCAATGGTCGCCGTCGCCCCGCCCGGCCCGCCCTTGGTCAGCGCCAACACCTTCTCAAAGATCTGGAACGCGCCCAGGAAGATGTAGATGAGGGCCAGCCCTGCTTGCAGACGCAGCATGGGCAGCTTGATGCGCGTGATTTGCTGCCAGGCGTTCGCGCCGTCCACCCGCGCGGCCTCCGTGACTTCCACGGGAATCGTTTGCAGGCCGCCGAGCATAAACACCATCGTCCCGCCGACGCTCTGCCAGATATTGACGAGGAAGACCGCGAACCGCGCCGTCCCCGTGTTGCTGAACCACTCGATGATGGGAAGATGCACGCGGTCCAGGAGCGCGTTTACCAGGCCGACGGTGCTGCCCTGGAGGAGCAGCCGCCACATGAGGCCCACGATGAGGGCCGAGATAGCCATGGGCAGGATGATGGCCGTGCGGAAGACGACGCGCCCGCGTAGCTTCTGGTCGAGCAACAAGGCCAGCCCGAAGCCCAGGACGAATTGCGTGGGGACGGTGACCAGGGTGAACAGGAGGGTGAAGCGGAAAACCTCGTGGAAGATGGGGTCCGTGGCGATAAACCGGAAGTTCGCCAGGCCGACCCAGTCCGGACTGTAAATCGTGGCGATTTCCATGTCCGTCATGGCGACATAGAACTGGTACAGGATGGGGTACAGACTGAACAAGGAGTACAGCAGCACGCCCGGCAGGATGAAGACCCACGGACCGCGCATGAACCGCGCCAGCCGTGACGGCGGCGTGCCGAGGCGGCGCGCGCTGGCGCCGGGTGCGAATGTTGTCATACGGCTGCCCTTCCTCCCGCTTCGCCTCTCGTAGCCGGCGCGTGCGCCCCCTGACAGGGGGCCCGCGCCGGCCCCCTGCACCCCCGCGTCGGGCTTCGCCCTCGAATACGACGACGAGGCCACGGAGCGGGTGCT
>CAZFUK010000080.1:8555-13544 GCA_964522005.1 uncultured Anaerolineales bacterium
ACCCCCCCCCCCTGTGGGGCCACACCCCGGGGAGCCTCGGTTGGCGGGGGGGGGCTCCAATTGCCGGGTACCACGCGCCGACCCACACCTACTTATTCTTGACCGCGTCCCATTCCTTCATCGTCTCGGCCTCGGCCTGCTTAATCGCGTCGTCAACGCTGATCTCGCCCTTGGCGGCGCGCTGGAGCGCCGTATCGAGCGCCGTCGACAGCGCCGCCCAGATGGCCGACGGCGGCAGCACGTAGCCGCCCTGGTCGAGGGCCTTGAGGGTCGTCTGGTAGAACGGGTCGCTCTTGAAGAACGGGTCCTTCTCCAGGATCGCCGGCCGGGTCGGCACCCAGACGCCAGCCTTATTCGTGTTGGCCTGCGCCTGGTCGCCTGTGGCATGGATGACCCACATCGCCGCGCAGGCTTCCTTGGCCTTGTCACCCGTCGGCACCGCACCGATCATCCAGCCGCCGGCCTCGTAGCCGCCCTTGCCGGCCTGATCGGGGTAGGGCAGGGGCGCCGCGCTCCACTTCTTGTACTCGGCGGCGGGCAGGTTCGGCTGGAGCTGGCGGACATGGAAGTTGCTGTTGCCTTCGAAGCTGTAGACCTTACCGGCGAAGACGTCAGGCATCTGCTTGACGTTGTCATTGGCGATGGCCGACGAGGGAACGCCCTTGGCCTGGTATAGGTCAACCCAGTACTGGAACATGGACTTGAGGATGGCCCGGTTAGGTTCCTGGAAGACGACGGGCGCGCCCTTCTCGTCCACCCACTTGCCCCCGGCGGCGACGAGCATGCCGGAGTTGAGCTGCCGCCAGCCGACGTACGGGACCGACACCGCGTACTTATCGGCGCCCTCATCCTTGCGCACCTTGTCCGCCAGCGCCCGTAGCTCATTCCACGTCTTCGGCGGGGTGGGGATCTTGTCGGTGTTGTAGTAGAACAGCGGGGTGTCGGTGTTATGCCAGAGGGCGTAGATCTTCCCGTCCTGGCTGGACTTCAGGTAGCTCTGCACCCAGGGGAAGAAGCTCTTGAGATCGTCGCCAACGGCGGCTGTCAGGTCCAGGAGCTGGCCCGCCTTGGCGCGGGGGAGGTACTCGCTGTTGTTGAACCAGTAGGCGTCAGCTTTCTTGGCCTGGACATCGTTGGTGATGTTCACCGAGTTATCGTCCGCGACCACTTCCTCGACCTGGCAGCCCTTGCTCGCGTACTGCTGATTGAAGGCGTCGAGGACGGCGCGGAAGGCCACCTGGCGCTCGACCTGCGAGGCCTGCGTCGAGGCCCACGGCGGTGTCCGGAACTTGATCGTCACCTTCTGGGCTGGCGCGGCGGGTTGCGCCGGCAGAGCAGGCGCAGACGTGGCGGCCGGCTGAGCGGGCGCCGTCGTGGCAGCTGGCTGAGGGGCGGCCGCCTTGGCAGCGGCGGTGGGGGCAGCGGTAGGAGCGGACGCGGAAGGCGCCGGGGCGGCGCCACTGCACGCCGAGGCCAGCAACCCGACGGCGAGGACCGCAAGCAGCAGCCACGGCAGGCGCGAGAGCAGCGATGGTCTCATGGTGTGTCTCCTCCTGGTTCAGACTGGGGCACGCCAGGCGTGGCATGCCGGCAAGGGGATGAAGTCTCAGGCAGATGGTCTACCACCTGCCGGGTAAACCTGGGAGCTAGAAGCAACAACAACTTCCTCGGGCACGTCAGGCTTCCCTTCGATGACGTCGAGGAGCATCTCGACGGCCCGCTGGCCCGCCTCGTACTTGCCGAGACGGACACCGATGAGGAGCGGGGCGGGGCGGGGAATGTGCATCTCTTCATCGAGTGTCGCGACAGCTACATCCACATTCATTTCAGCGACGTAGGCGCACACTTCGTAGTAGGGGGCCGTGACGATGGCCGTCGCCCCCGCCTGCTCGACGATCTGGACGACCACGTCGCGGGGCGGGAACTGCACGACCTTATCGGGTAGGTAGACCAGGGCCGGGTCGTAGGCGAGACTCTCCACCTCCAGCGCGTGCTGGTAGCCCCGCAACCGCTCTGGCTCACTGCGCAGCCTCAGATCGTTGAGCAGGAGGGCGATGCGGCGGTGGCCCATCTGTGCCAGGACCTGTGTGACGTTGAACACGTCGGCCTCATAGCTGAAGACCACATGGCGCAAGTGGCTGCTCGTCGTCTGGCGTCCAACCACCACGACCGGCAGACGGTCGCGTTCGGCTTCGCTCACACTCTCGTAGTTGAAGAGGCTCCCCGACACAATCAGACCGTCAACCATGCGCTTGCGGGCCAGAGACTGATAGTAGTCCGCGCTCTGGAGCTTACGGGGGCTGCTGAACAGCATAAGGTCGTACTCATGGCGGTCGGCTGCCACCCCAACGCCGCGCATGATGTCGAGGAAGTACAGGTCAGATAGACCCGGTAAGCCCGACAGGCCCGCGATAGCCAGGCCGAGCACCTGGTTGTGCTGGCGACGCAGGCGGCGGGCCGACACGTTCGGCTCGTACCCAAGCTCCTGCATCGCTGCCAAGACTCGGTCGCGGGTCTCCGACGTCACCGGCCGCGGGCCATCGTTGATGACGTACGACACCGTGGCGACGGAGACCTGGGCCTGGCGAGCCACGTCTTTGATGGTGGGCGCAATCATCTCGCCTCTCTAATCGTTTAGACGAATCGATTATACAAGAGGATTGGATAGTTGTCAAGGGGTGTGGCATAATTGGACCTGTAGCATCACACTTTCCAGACGAGGCTAGCGATGTCACGTATACTACCAGCCAACTACTGCGAGCGCGTGTACGCGGGGGTGTTGGGCAAGATCATCGGCGTCTACCTGGGACGGCCTATAGAGGGGTGGACACACGAGCGTATCCGCCGCGAGCTAGGCGAGATCCACACCTACGTCCAGGGCCGGCACGGTGTGCCCCTCGTCGTGACGGACGACGACATCACGGGCACCTTCACCTTCCTGCGCGCCCTCCCTGACTCCGGCAACGCCGCTAACCTCACGCCGCACCAGGTGGCGCAAGCGTGGTTGAACTACATCATCCCGAAGCGGACGATCCTCTGGTGGGGCGGACTGGGCATCTCAACTGAGCATACCGCCTACCTCCGACTGCAGAGGGGCATCCGCGCCCCCGATAGTGGCTCCATTGGCCGTAACGGTCGAACTGTGGCCGAGCAGATTGGCGCGCAGATATTCATCGATGGCTGGGCGATGGTGGCGCCGGGTGACCCAGAGCTGGCCGCCGATCTGGCACGCCGCGCGGCGAGTGTCAGCCACGATGGGGAAGCGGTGCACGCCGCGCAGGTGCTGGCGGCCATGGAGGCGCTCGCGTTTGTCGAGCCTGACCGCAACCACCTTCTCGACGCGGCGATTAACCTGATTCCCCGCGACTCCCTCATCTACCGCCTTATCACCGAGTTACGCGAGCAACACGCCCGCGAGGGCAACTGGTACGCGACGCGCCAGTGGATTGCGGATAACTATGGCTATGACAAGTACCCGGGCGTCTGCCACGTCGTCCCGAACCATGCCCTGATCATCCTCGGTCTCCTGTACGGCAACGACGACTTCGCGAAGTCGCTGATGATCGTAAACACGTCGGGATGGGACACAGACTGCAACTCCGGCAATCTCGGGTGCTTGCTTGGCATCAAGAACGGGCTGGCCGGACTAGAGGCGGGGCACGACTGGCGCGGGCCTATCGCCGACCGCCTGTACCTGCCGACGGCGGATGGAGGCCGCGCAATTACCGATGCGCTCAGCGAGGCATATCGCATCGTGAACATCGGCCATGCACTCGCGCAGCAGAGGCCGCTGGCGCCGAAAGGCGGGGCGCGCTTTCACTTCAGCCTGTCGGGGTCGGTGCAGGGCTTCCAGGCGGAGCACGATGAGGAGTGCGCGCGGGCGGTACTGACCAACGTAGCCTTTGATGACGGCAGGCATGTCCTCGCTATCCAGTGTGAGGACCTGTCGCCGGAGCGGCCGGCGCGCGCCGCCACCGCCACCTTCATTCCGCGGGAAGCGCTCAACCTGCCCTACTATGAGCTGCTGGCCTCACCTACCCTCTACCCTGGGCAACGGCTACGCGCGCGTGTCCTAGCCGACGCGGCAAATCAGGGCGACATCGACGTTCGCCTGTTCGTGCGTGTATACCAGGAGGATGACGCCAGCGGGCTTATCCTTGGCCCGCCGAGAAGGCTCGCGCCAGCTTACTCCACAGAGCTTGAGTGGGTGGTCCCCGATATGGACGGCGCGCCTGTCCACGAGGTCGGAGTGCACATCAATTCGGACGCGCCGGCGGCCACGGTCTACCTGGACTTCATGACGTGGGATGGCTCGCCGTCGGTCACCCTCCGCCGGTCGCGCTTCGGTTCGCTCTGGCAGCGAGCGTGGGTTGACGCCGTCGATCACTTCGACCGCGCGCCGGGTAGCCGACCGCTACGCATCGCCCAGGATCGTGGCGTCGGGCTCTTGATGCACGGGACACAGGAGTGGCGAGATTACCGGGTGACGGCGCGCGTGACACCGCGCCTGGCAGAAGCCGCTGGCGTGGCAGCCCGGGTCCAGGGTATGCGGCGCTACTACGCGCTCGTGCTCGTTCGCGGAGGCAAGGCGCAGCTGGTCAAGGCATTGGATGACGTGGTGGTGCTTGGGGAAACCGACTTTGCGTGGGACTTCGACGAGCCGCACGATTTCGAGCTAGAGGTGGTGGGTGACGAAGTCTGCGGTGCCATTGACGGGCAGCGTCTCTTTCGGATCCTCGATACCGACCGGCCATTACAGGGCGGAGCGGTTGCCCTGTTAGCAACGGAAGGGGGGATGAGTACGGAAAGCGTCCGAGTTACTCACACACCTCCACCAGGAGTACAAGCGTCTTCAACCCTACCCCTCTCCCGAAGTTCCTCGTCGGAGTACCGGTAGTTGTAACGAGAGGTTGTGCCTTATTCTTGCAGCCGGCCGTACTGCCGCATGACCTCCTGGAGGCGGTCGAGGGGCAGGGCGTAGGCGGTGTG
>CAZFUK010000081.1:0-13332 GCA_964522005.1 uncultured Anaerolineales bacterium
GTTTGTTTTGGACAAACCCCTCATCTGCGCTTGGGTCAGCGGGCGCATCATGGTATACTTAGCCGTGAGCCATCTCAAGGAGGAGACTCTGCCATGTCCAACGATAGCATGTCCAATGGCGCCTTACTGGTGCGCCAATGGATGACCAAAGACGCCATCACGGTGGATGAAAAGACGCCCCTGCCCCAGGTTCACCAACTCATGAAGCAGCGCCGCATCCGGCGTGTGCCGGTCGTGGACAAGCACGGCCACCTCGTCGGCATCGTCACGCGCGGCGATGTGCGCGAGGCCTCGCCCTCCAACGCCACCAGCCTGAGCATCTACGAAGTGCACTATCTGCTGGCCCAACTTACCGTGGACGCCATCATGACGCGCAACCCCAAGACCGTCACACCTGAGACCACCATCAAGGACGCCGCGCGCGTCATGCTCGAAAGCAAGATCAGCGGTCTGCCCGTGGTCGAGGGGAACAAGGTCGTGGGCATCATCACGGAGTCAGACATCTTCCGGGGCCTGATCGAGAGACTGTAGGCCGGTGGGCTGTCTCATCCTGTTCCTGGACGGCGTCGGGCTGGGCGACGACGACCCGACCTACAACCCCCTGGCCGCCGCCCCGCTGACGACTTGGCGCCGACTGCTGGATGGACGGGCCTTGACCCGCTCCGCCCCGCAGGCGTCCCCCTTCAGTAGCGGCGCGTGGCTGCGCCCCCTGGACGCCACGCTCGGCGTACCCGGCCTGCCCCAGAGCGGGACCGGCCAGGCGGCCCTGTGGAGTGGGGTGAATGTCGCGGCGGAGTTGGGCCGCCATAGCGGCCCCTATGCCCCGCCCCTCGCCCGCGACATCCTCCAGCAGGCTAACCTGTTCAAGGCCGTGCAGACCCGGTGGACGCCGAGCCGCGCGGCCTTCGCTAATGCCTTCCCGCCGCGCTACCTCGACCGGCTGGCGCGGGGCACGGCGCGGCAATCGGTCACCTCGCTGGCCGCCCACCTCGGCGGCGTGCCCTTTCGGGGTCACGACGAGCTAGCGCGGGGCGAAGCGCTGTCGGCCTTTGTCACTAACGAGATGTGGGAGAGCCGCCTGGGCGTGCCTGGCATGCCGACGATTACGGCCCAGGCAGCGGGCGTCCACCTGGCGCGCCTGACCCAGGCCCACGCCCTGACGCTCTTCGAGTACTTCGCCACGGACATGGCCGGCCACCGCGCCGAGCCGGCGATGGCCCTGGACGTACTGGGCCGGCTGGACGGCTTGCTAGATGGTCTCCTGGCCGCCCTCGACCCCCAGCGGGACCTGCTCCTCGTCACGAGTGACCACGGCAACCTGGAAGACGTGACCACCACCGACCATACCCTCAACCCGGTGCCCGCTCTGCTGTGGGGCGCGAGGGCGGGTGAAATGGCGACACGGCTGGGGTCGCTGGTGGATGTTACCCCCGCCGTGTTGCGCTGGCTCGACCACTTCGTCGCCTCTACTCCGGATAGCAGATAATCCCCACCGTTCCCTCACCGACGTGCGTGCCGATGGTCGGTCCCACGTCGGCATTGACCACCTCGACCACGTTGAAGCGTTCGCGGGCCTGGCGGGTCAGTTCCTCCATCTCCACCGGCGCCTGGGCGTGCAGGATGCCGCAGTGGATGGGCGCGCCCTTGGGGATGGCACCTTCCACGATCTCCAGCAGCCGTCGGATGGCCGCCTTCTTGGAGCGTGGCCGCTCAATGGGTTGGAGCGCCCCACCGCGCAGCGAGAGGATGGGCTTGAAGTTGAGCAGGCCGCCGATGAAGGCCGCCGCCGCGCCGATGCGCCCGCCGCGCCGCAGGTTCTCCAACGTCTCCAGGGCCAGGTACAGGTGCAGCTTGGGGTCCAGCGCCTTGGCCGCCGCGACGACGTCGGGCACGCCTTTGCCCGCCTGCGCCGCCCGCGCCGCTTCACGCGCCATAAAGGCCAGGGCGATGGAGGCCCAGTTGGTATCGAGCACAGTGACAGCGCCTTCCGGGAACATGGCTGCCGCCTGGGCCGCGTTGCTGTACGTGCCGCTCAGCTTGCTGGAGATGTGGAGCGATACCACCTGATCCCCGTTGGCCGTCAGCCTTTCGTAGGCCGCGTGGAAGTCGCCGACGGCGGGCTGGCTCGTGGTGGGCAGTTGGGGGGCGGTGCGCAGTCGGGCGTAGAATTCCTCGTTGCTGAGTTGGCCGTCCTTGTAGGTTTCCAGGCCGAACATGACCTGGAGCGGGATGACCTCGATGCCGTACTCCGCCCGCCAACTGGGGGGCATATTGGATGTGCTGTCGGTGACAATGCGAATCACGGAACGCTCCTGGAGTGAGAATGCAGCGACGGCGGGCCGCCGATAATAGGGCACATGATAGGCAGAACGCCGAGTCTGTCAAAGTAAAGAACACGCCGACGCCGACGGGGTTGCGCGCGAAGGGCGCTAGGGCATACATCTTGCTGCCCGTGGCCTAGAGTTCGCAGCCTGACATGAACCGCCCGACGACGGGGCGGCGAGAACAAAGGAGTCGCGCATGGCAGAGCATCAGCCTGAGATGGACAAGCGGGGGTCGAGCGGTGAGCAGATGAGTGACGCGGATACGCAGACAAGCGGGCCGGGCGAGCGGGTGAGCGGCAGCACGATTCCCGCGCAGTCGCCGGCCGGGTTGCAGAGCCTGGGCCTGGGCGAGTCGCGCTCCAACGAGAGCGGCATTGACCCCAGTGGGACGTCGGAGTCGCGGCCGCACTATGGCCTGGGCGACCGCGCCGAGGCCGGCATGGGGCGCGGCGACGAGGGCACCGGCGGTGGGTACGGCAGCCGGGGCGGGACGCAGCAGTCCGGCGGCACGGGCGAGGGCGACGCGGGGAGCAGCGGCATGGGGCGCGGCGACGAGGGCACCGGCGGCGGGTATGGCAGCCGGGGCGGCACGCCGGAGACCGGCGGGACCGAGGCCGAAGACCAGACGGGCGCGACGCAGGGCCAGACCGGCGGGTCGTCGGGTGGTCTGTCGGGCGGCTCGACGGCGCACACCCACGAGAGCGTCTCCGAGGAGGAGCAGGGCCGCGACAAGACCCGCGTGCGGTAAGCGCGGCGCCGGAGCCGATGCCGAGGTATCAAAGGTATTGATACCCTCGCCCTGTTATAACCATTTGTCACTCTGAGCGAAGCGAAGGGTCTCGCGTTGCAACGTGAGACCCTTCGCTTCGCTCAGCATGACAATCGGAAAGGGCCGGTTCGAAGCAAAGGTCGGAACGGTCCTACGGTTCTCAGCATGATATGCCGATGCCCTTGCCGAACGCGGCGGTTGCGTGTAAACTTGCCGCCCAACGGCTGGTGGGGGAGCCGCGACAACCCGAAGGAGACACACGCCCTATGGGACAGGATACGCAGATCGTTCGCGCGGCCATCTACCCGGGCATCGGCATCGCTCGCGTCGGCAACAGCCCCAACGACTACTTCATCGGCCCCGAAGTCCCGTACCCCTCGCGGGCGCCCGTCGGCGCCTACCACGACGCCCGAGGCGCCCTTAAGCGCCAGGCGGCGCGCTTCCGCGTCTACGGCTTCAACGCGGCGGGCGAGGTCGTCAAGGAACTCACCCTGGACGACGCCGCCATTCGGTGGGTCGTGGATGTGGCGAACAAGAAAGCCGCCTGGTACAACTTCGAGCTGGCCCTCGATATACCAGAAGCCAAACCCTGCGCCCGCCGCAACCCGACGGTCACCAGGGCGGACCGCGACCGCCTGGTCATTGCTCCGGGCGCGCGGGAGGTTAGCGGGCGGAACCGGAGCGGCCGCCAGTATGCCTTTACGGGCCAATTCTGGGGCAAGCCCGTCTACCTGGGCGAACTCCGCACCGACGAGGCCGGGCGGCTGCTGTTCCTCGGGGGGCGGGGCGTGTCGGGTACGCCCTTCCGCAACAACCCCGTCCACACCTACGCCAACAATGACGGCTGGTATGACGACACCTGCGATGGCGCGGTGACGGCGGAGGTCATCCTGGACGGCGAGCGGCTGCCGGTGGACCATGCCTGGGTCGTCGTCGGGCCGCCCAACTACGCGCCCGACCTGGTCACGGTTCAGACGATGTACGACATCGTGTACGACGCCTATCAGCAGTCGTGGTTTGGGCCGCGGCCGCCGCTATCCTTCACCCAGCACATCTACCCTATCCTGAGCCAACTGTGTGAGGCGCAGTGGGTCAACTACGGCTTCCACCTCCAGTTCGGCTGGCAGTCGCCGCGTGACTTCCTGCGGGCGGACTATCTGACCCGCCTGGCGAGCAACGCCCCGGAAGATACCGAAGTTCGCGCCGAGGTCTTCAACCAGTTCCGTCCACCTGACTACGCGGCTCCCAACGTGCCTGCCTGGCCCCAAGTCTACGGCGACGCGGCGTTCCTCAAGCCCAAGGAGGTCAACCCGCGCTACATGCTGGCGATTACGCCGACGCAGTACGGTGACCTTCAGAAGTGGGCCGAAGGCGACTTCATCGCGGACTGGGACCCCAACGCGACGGCCCCGACGCGCATCGAGGATGTCCCACTGGCCGACCAGCCCGCCACGCTCGACCGCGCCGCGCTCCACTTCTGCATGGGCGGGCCGTTCCATCCCGGCTGTGAGATGACCTGGCCCATGCGCCAGGTGACGCTCTACCAGGCCCGCTTCCGCCTGCGCGTGCGCCAGGCCGACCAGCCGGAGCCGGACCTGGGCGACACGCTGACGCCGCAGAACGTGTGGACCGAGAACGGGCCGCTGTACCTGAGTTCACCCGGCGACATCACGCGCTGGATGGCCGTCCCCTGGCAGACAGACACGGCGAGTTGCCGCTCGGGCTACGAACCGAAGTATGACCCGTTCCTGCCGACGTTCTGGCCCGCCCGCGTCCCCAACCACGTCCTGACCGCCGACGACTACGCCCGGCTCATGGACGGCGGCCTGAGCCTGGAGGAGCGGCAGGCAGCGTTCACGCGGCGGCTGTCGTGGTTCCGGGGCTTACAGGGCGCGTACCAGGCGCAGATCGGCCAGATGGTGCGGGACTTTGGCAAGCTGGGCGTCGTGGAGCGGCGGGACGGTCCGGGCGAGCCAGACTTCCCCGCTACCGTCTACGTCGAGTCGCCCACGGGCTTCCCGCCGGTCCGCGCGATACGGGCGGCCGAGGCAGTGGGCGGTGGGGCGACCGACGGGGCCACCGACGAAGCGTCGGTGCTGGCGGAGGCGGTGGAGGACCTGAGCGGGGCGGATGTGGAGAAGGTGCAGCATTTGCGCCGCCTTGGCGAGACGACGGAGTAAACACCTGTCAGATGGAGAGCGTGCATGAGTGACCGTAGCCTGCCCGCGACCGGGGGCGTAGGTGAGGAGGCTTCGCCAACGGCCCCGCCGCCCCCGCCGGCGCCGCCCACCGCCTGGGGGCGCACCTTCGCTGCCCTGCAATACCCCAACTACCGCCTGTGGTTCATGGGGCAGCTGGTGTCCCTGGTCGGCACTTGGATGCAGACGACGGCTCAGGGCTTCCTGGTGTTCGAGTTGACGCGCTCGCCCGCCTACCTGGGCTACGTCGGCTTCGCCGCCGGCGCGCCGTCGCTGCTCCTGATGCTGTTTGGCGGGGTCATCGCCGACCGCCTGCCGCGCCGTAACCTGCTGGTCGTCACCCAGAGTACGATGATGGTCCTGGCCTTTATCCTGGCCGCCCTGACCTTCACGAAACTGGTCCAGCCCTGGCATATCGTCCTGCTGGCGCTGGCCCTGGGCACGGCCAACGCCTTCGACGCGCCGGCCGGGCAGGCGTTTGTCCTGGAACTGGTGGACCGCAAAAGCCTGACCAACGCCATCGCCCTCAACGGCAGCCTGGGCAACCTCGCCACCGTGGTCGGGCCGACCGTGGCCGGGTTGACCTATGCCGCGTTCGGCGCGGCGTGGTGTTTCACCCTCAATGGGCTGTCGTTCATCGCGGTCATCACCGCTCTGCTGCTCATGCGCCTCCCGCCCCATGTTTCCCCGGCGCGCGCCCAGTCGCCGCTGGCCCAACTCAAGGAGGGCTTGCGCTACCTGCTGGGGCACCCCCTGCTGCGCACGCTGCTGCTCGTGCCGGCTGTGGCGGTTCTGTTTGTCGCCATCTATGGCACGCTCCTGCCGGCCTGGGCGGTTGAAGTGCTGCACGGCGACGCGACGGCCAACGGCCTGCTCCAGTCGGCGCGCGGCGCGGGTTCCCTGGTCGGCGCGCTGACGATCGCCGCCCTCGCCCACCTGGGTCGGCGCGGGCGCTGGCTCACCCTCGGTACCGTCTGGTACCCCGCCCTCATCCTGATCTTTGCCCTGACGCGCACGCTGCCGCTGTCCATGCTGGCGCTGGTCGGCGTCGGCCTGGGGGGCATGATGGTGTACAACCTGGCGAACGCGCTGGTGCAGTCTCAGGTGTCGGACGAGTTCAGAGGCCGGGTCATGAGCGTTTACTCGCTCATCATGTTTGGCGGGATGCCCCTTGGCTCCCTGTGGGCGGGCACGGCGGCCAACCGGCTGGGCGTGCCGCTCACACTGACGCTGGGGGCGGGCGTGGCTCTCGCGTGCGCTGCTCTGTTCTGGATCCTCGCCCCGCAACTGCGCAAGTTGAGTTGAGACGAGGTCTTCCAAGCCTGCCAAAGGAATTAGCCTATGCCAGTCATTACCGTATCGCGTCTCGCGGGGAGTGGGGGGGCGGCCATCGGCCAGCGGATCGCCGACGCGCTCGGCGCCAGCTACCTCGACACCCAGATTCTCCACCAGGTCGGCACCCGCCTGGGGATGTCCGACGCCGAGGCGGCCCAATACGACGAGCGCGCCGAGGCGTTTATTGATCGCCTGGCGCGTGTGCTGTGGCTCGCCAACCCGGTCGTGGAGCCGGTCACCAACACCTCGCCCGCGTTGCCCCTCAAGTCCACCTCGCAGTCCTTTGTGGAGATGACGCGGGAGGTGGTGCGGGAGGCGGCCAAAACAGGGAATGTCGTCATCTTCGGCCATGGGTCACAGTATATCCTGGCGCGCCAGCCGGGCGTGCTGCACGTCCGCTTCATCGCTCCGTTCCCGGACCGGGTCGCGCGGGTGATGCAGCGGCAGGGGTTACGTCAGGCCGAGGCGGAGCAGTGGGTGCGGGCCGAGGACCAGCGCCGCGCTACCTATACCCGCCAGTACTACCAGGCCGACTGGTTCGCCCCGGACGCCTTCCACCTGGTCCTGAATACCGCGTTGTGGAGCCAGGAGGCCTGCGTGCGCCTCGTCCTGGAGGCGGCCGCCGAACTCAGTCCGGCTCCGCCAAGCGGCGGCGTTTAGGCCGCCGTACCCTCCCATGCCCCCGCGCGATGTCGAGGTCCTGGTCGTGGGCGGTGGACCGGCCGGGGCGGCGACGGCCCTCACCCTGGCGCGGGCGGGGCGAAGCGTCTTGCTCGTCCACCGCCCGTCGGCCGTCTCGTACCAGGTGGGGGAGAGCCTGCCGCCGGCCGCGTCCACGCTCTTGGAGGAGCTAGGCGTGTTGGACGCGCTGGCGGACGACGGCCACCAGCCGAGCTACGGTGTTCAGTCGGTCTGGGGCAGCCCGGTCCTGCGCGTCACCGACTTTATCCGCGACCCGGCCGGCCCCGGCTGGCGGCTGGACCGGCCGCGCTTCGACTGGCGGCTGCGGCAGGCGGCGGCCGAGGCGGGCGCGGCCGTGGTGGAAGGAGAGGGCGCCAGCCCCGTCGAGCGCGGGCCTGACGGCTGGGGGGTAAGCGTGGGGGAGCAGAGGGTGGCGGCGCGCTGGGCCGTAGACGCGACGGGCCGGGCGAGCGCCATCGGACGGCGCCAGGGCGGCCGGCGGGTTCAGTTGGACCGGCTCGTAGGCTGCGTCGCGTTGTTTGCCCAGGGGCCGGACGGGGCGCTGGACAACGACTCGACGACGCTGGTGGAGGCCGTCGCGGACGGCTGGTGGTACACGGCGCGGCTGCCCGATGGCCGGCGCGTCGCCGTCTTCCATACCGACGCCGACCTGCCGGCGGCGCGGCTGGGGGCGACCCTGGTGGGGTATCAGGCCCTGCTGGCGGAGACAGCGCAGCTTCGGGCGCGGCTCACCGGACAGGGGTATCGGCCTGTCCTGAGGCCGTACCTGACGGCGGCTCACAGCGCCCGGCTCATCCCCCCGCTCGGCCCCGCTTGGCTGGCCGTTGGTGACGCCGCTGTGTCCTTCGACCCGCTCTCCTCCCAGGGGCTTCTCACCGCCCTCTACCTCGGCGTGCAGGCGGGGGCCGCGCTGGCCGCCCATCTCGATGGCGTGGCGTCCACCCTGAACGACTATGCCGCCCAGGTGGACGCCGTCTACGCGGTCTATGAGGAGCGGCGGCTGGAGTACTACGGTTACGAACAGCGATGGGCCGAGCGGCCTTTCTGGCGGCGGCGCCTTTTGCAGCCTAGTGTAGAACCAGGCAACGTGTTAGGACAACGCGCCCGAGGCTGAAGCCGTCGGGCTAGGCAGGCCAAGCCCTGACGGGCTGAAACCCAGCCCCGCAGGGGCTTCGCCTGTCTAGCGCGGGTCTTTAGGCCCGCGCCCCCTGCCGAAAAGGTATCCTGATTATGCACTAGAGAGGGCACCTAGGGCCTTTAGGCTATGGGTAACTACGCTGCGTCGTTTACGGCGTGCTGTACTCAGGGCGAACGTAGGTATAGGGCGAGCACGGCGGCCTGAACGCCGCCGCTTGCGCCATGCAGACGGCGCACTAGGGCGCGGTCGTCGGTTCCAGGAAGTCCTGCACCGCCCAGCCGATAATGCCCTTGTCCGACTGGAGCCGCCACCACGCCTTGCCGTCGTCGCCCTGCTTCGGCCCTTCAAGCACTTTAAGCTGGGCGCCGTCGGGCAGCAGGGGTTGCTCGGTGACGCGGCCAAACGTGGTGCCGGGGCCGGAGCGGAAGCTCAACTGCGCGCCGCCCGTGCCGGTGACTTTGACATAACCACCGGGTTGGAGGCCGCCGGGCGCGGCTGGTGTTCCGCCCGCCGTCGGTGTCCCACCCGTCGCCACGACAGGCGCGCGGCCGGCGACAATGACGGTGCGCGCGTCGAGGACGGGCTTGCCACCCACGTCGCGCAGCGTGCCTTCGACCAGCAGCGGGGTGTCAATGTCGCGGTCACCGGTGAGGCTCAGGTCGGCCGGACCACGCCCCGTGACCCAGATCGCAGTCGTGCCGTCGCTCAGCACCCAATCGTTGACGGTGATAGCGGGCTGCCCCTTGAGTTCGCCCTTGACATCCCGCGCCCGATAGCGGCCGGTGACGCTAATCTGCTCGTTGGCGTAGCGCGTGCGGTTCTTGAGGAGATCGCTCACCGTCAGGCCGGCGGTCGGCGCGAGCGTCGCGCCGGGGGCGGCTTTGGGCAGGGCTGTGCCAATCGCCAGCGCGGGCGGGGTGCCCACGGCGCGGTCGCGGTCAGGCTGGATAGTCTGCGTCAGCCACCAGAACAGGACCCCAATGGCGACGGCGATCAGGACGACCGGAAGCCAGGCCAGGGGCAGCACCGGGTTGGGGCGGCGGGTTCGCATGCGGCGCAGGCGTTCCTCGGCATCCGTGGGGAGGTCCAGATCATCCGGGTCTTTCATCTTGCACACTCCACGAGTCAGGCAGCGGGCGAAAAAAGGTCTTTACAGGCAATTATACGGCTTGACAGAGGAGGTGTCAACAGCGAGCAACAACGACTACTACTTCTGGCGTTGACGCCAGCCCACCCTTACTCTATAATCTAGCCATGAGTGACAACGCCCCCCCGCGCCTGACGCGCCGCCAGTGGTTACGCCTCGCCGGTCTCGGCCTGCTCGGCTGGGCGGCCGGCTGCGCGCCCACCCCGCCGCCCGCACAGAGCATCGCCCCAACGGCTGCCCCTCCCCCCACCGCCACCGTCCCCCCTCCGCGTGTCGCGGCCCCGCCGACGGCCAATGCCTCGGCCACGGCTGTCGCGACCAAGGAGCCAGGCGGGCGGCTGCGGCCCTTTGTGACGCCGACGGCCGACCTGTATGTCCAGACCAAGAGCGGCGGCTTCGTGCCGACCACGGACGACGGGAGTTGGCGGCTGGAGTTCGGCGGGCTGGTGGACCGTCCGTTTAGCCTGCGCCTGGACGAGATTAAGGCGCTGCCCGCCGTAGAGGAGATGCGGACGCTGGAGTGCATCGGAAACCCAGCCGGCGGCGACCTGATTGGCAACATCGTGTGGCGGGGCACGCGGCTCAAGCCGCTGCTTGAACGGGCGGGCCTCCAGTCGGCGGCGGACGAGATTGTGCTGTGGGCGGCCGACGACTACCACACCGCCGTGCCCAAGGACCTGCTGCTGCGCGACGACGTGCTCCTGGTCTACGGCATGAATGGGACAGAGCTAGCCAAGGACCACGGCTACCCGTTGCGTATCAATATCCCCGGCCGCTACGGCCAGAAGCAGCCCAAGTGGCTGACGGGGCTGGAAGCGGTACGCGGGCCGCACCTGGGCTATTACGAGCAACAGGGCTGGTCCAACGAGGCGGTGATTCGCCCCAACTCGCGCGTTGACTACCCGCCGGACTACGAGCCGACGCCCAGCGCCGAGATCGTTGTACGCGGCATCGGCATGGCGGGTGAGGCGGGTATCGAGGGCATCGAGGTCAGCTTCGATGATGGGGCGACCTGGACTCCGGCCCGGCTGGTGCGCGGGCCGTCTAACCTTGTCTGGACCTTTTGGGAGGCGCGCTGGACACCGGACAAGCCGGGCCGCTACCCGCTCCTGGCGCGCGTCACCGACCGCGACGGCAAGACGCAGAAGAAGCCCGGCGCGAGCTTCAGCCTGCTGGGGCCGGCCTTCCCCGACGGCACCAACGAGATGCACCGCATCACCGCCTATATCGTCCCCCCGGCCTCGTAAGCCTGCGCTATGCCCCTCCCTCGCTGGCTCATCGGCCTCGCTATCGCTCTCATCGCCCTGCTCGTCGGGGGCACAGGCGTTGGCCTGGTCCTCGAACAGCGCGACGAGTTCTGCGCCGCCTGCCACACCGAGCCTGAGACCACCTACGTCCGCCAGTCCCGCGACACCGCCAGCCCGCGCTCGCCGACGCTGGCCGCCTTCCACCATCGGCTAGAGGGCACGGCGATGGAGTCGCGTGTCGCCTTCAAGTGCATTGACTGTCACGGCGGCGTCGGCCCGGCCGCCCGCCTCACCACGCTCTACCAGTTAGGCGTGGGTGATGCGCTCGCCTTCCTCTCCGGCCGCTATGAGCAGCCCGCCACGACGCACCGGCCCCTGCCTGACGCTAACTGCACGCGCTGCCACGCCCGCGAAGTGGCCGTACCGGGCTTCGAGAACCACTTCCACAACAAATTGGGCGCCCCCACCGCCCCGTCCATCGCCTGTGTTGACTGCCACGTGAGCCACACCGACCAGGTAGACCCCCGCGAGAAGTACATCCGCCGCGCCCTCGTATTTCCCCACTGTAACGACTGCCATCGCAGCATGGGCGGCCCGCCTAACTTACGCTAGCGCCCCCAGCCGTGTCAAAAGTTGACGCCCACCCCGGTCATGCCGATAATAGATTTTTGTCGCGCTCTCCACGCGGCACGCTCCATGCTTAGAGCACTCCAATAATCCGGGGCGATACGACAGGACGCGGGACGGCGTTAGGCCGTCCCACTGTATGTTGACCACCTGGACTGCACAGTGTGCATTTCATCCTCTAGCGTCTCAGCTCAGGGAGTTCTCTGGCGACGCAGTGTAGGAGCCTATGGTTATTCTGAACCTTCTCTACCTGGTTAGCTGTGGACTGATCGCCGTGTATGGGTTCCACAGTCTGGCCCTCACCCTCCTGTACATCTGGCAAAACCGCCGTCATACGACAGCTCTCCCCCTCTCAGAGGCCGACTGGCCCACGGTCACCATCCAACTGCCCATCTACAACGAGCAGTATGTCGTCGAGCGCCTGCTGGGCGCGTGCGTGGCGGTGGACTACCCGCGCGACAAGCTCCAGATTCAGGTGCTGGACGACTCGACGGACGGCACACGCGAGATCGTCCAGCGTGCCATCGAGGCGTGGCGGGCGGAGGGTGTAGACATCGAGCACGTCACGCGACCGACCCGTGTCGGCTACAAGGCCGGCGCGCTGCAGCATGGCCTGGCCACGGCGCGGGGCGAGTTCCTGGCCGTCTTCGACGCCGACTTCCTGCCGCCGCGTGACTTCCTCAAGCGCACCCTGCCCGGCTTCGCCGACCCCAAGGTGGGCTGTGTCCAGGCGCGCTGGGGGCATGTCAACCCCAACTACTCGTGGCTGACCCGCGCCCAGGCCGCCGCCATTGACATCCACTTCGGCGTCGAGCAGGAAGTGAGGAGCCGCTACGGCCTGCTGATGAACTTTAACGGCGCGGCGGGGCTGTGGCGGCGGCAGTGTATCGAGGAGGCGGGTGGCTGGCAGGCGGAGACGCTGACCGAGGACCTGGACCTGAGCTACCGCGCGCAACTGGCCGGCTGGCAATTTCGCTTTCTCAACGACCTGCGCGTCCCGTCCGAGATTCCAGTGCAGTTGAACGCCTACAAGCGTCAGCAGTTCCGCTGGGCCAAGGGCAGCATCCAGACGGCGCGCAAGCTGTTGGGCACGCTGTGGCAGTCGCCGCTGCCCTGGCACAAGAAAATCTTTGCCACCTTCCACCTGACCGGCTATGTCGTCCACCCGCTCATGCTGGTGGTCCTGGCGACGATGGTGCCGGTCAACTCGCGGCCGCTGGCCCTGCACATGCCACCCTGGATTGTCATCGCCGCGTTCGGGCCGTGGCTGCTCTACTGGGCCTCCCGCGCGGCGGCCAACGAGCCGACTTCCTACAAGCTGACGCTGCTAGTGACGCTGATTCTGGTCGGCACGGGCATGGCCCTCAACAACACCAAGGCGATTCTCGAGGCGCTGGTGGGTATCAAGAGCGGGTTCGAGCGCACGCCCAAGTTCAACATCCGCCAGTCGGGCGAGACCTGGGGCCAGAACCAATACGCCCTGCCGCGCGAGCCGCTGCTGTGGTTCGAAGTGGCCGCCATGCTGTATGCCATCTGGATGGTGGCCCTGTCCGTCCAGCGCGAACTGTGGGGCCTGACGCCGTGGCTGCTCATCTACGCTATGGGCTTTGGCTACTTTGTCTGGCTGAGCTTCTACCAGTCGTGGGAGCAGGCCAGGGCGC
This sequence comes from uncultured Anaerolineales bacterium, assembly GCA_964522005.1. Taxonomy (GTDB): domain Bacteria; phylum Chloroflexota; class Anaerolineae; order Epilineales; family JAHCIE01; genus JAHCIE01. The sequence continues at coordinate 13,149 of CAZFUK010000081.1, forward strand.
GCGAGCCACGCCAGGCGGATGGACTGGCGTAGGGACAGGGGGCAGGGATTAGAGGGCAGGGATTAGGGAGCAGAGGTCAGGGAATAGTCGGCGGAGGCGCCGTGAAAATACAACACCGTTTTTTTTTAAGAACGTAAGGGGGGGGTTTACCCCCCCACGCGGGGGGATAACATCACAACAATTA
>CAZFUK010000082.1:0-408 GCA_964522005.1 uncultured Anaerolineales bacterium
TGGGGCCGCCGCTTCCGGCGTGATCTCAGGCGTGACTTCGGGGGTGAGTGTCGGCGTGACCTCCGGTGTGACCTCGGGCACGGCCGGCGCCTCGACCTCGGGCGCGGGGGCCGGCGGGGGCGCGACCGCCGCGCGGCGTTCAGCGAGTTGGCCTTCCAGCGACTTGAAGCCCTGGTTGATGATGGTGCGAGCGGCGCCTTCGACCAGGCGCTGGCCGATACCGGCAAGCTGTCCGCCCAGCGCGGCGTCGCCGGTGTAGTGGACGACGGTCTTGGCGTCCTGGGGTTCGAGGGTAATCGAGCCGGCGCCGTTGACGAAGCCGCGCTGGCCCTTCCCGCCGACGGTCATCTTATAATGCGTCGGCGCGTCCACGTTGGAGATCGTCACGCGGCCGGCGTACTGGCCGCT
>CAZFUK010000082.1:418-13280 GCA_964522005.1 uncultured Anaerolineales bacterium
GGAAGTTTTCGACGCCGGGGATGGCCTTGGCGATGGCCTGGGGGTCCATGAGCAAGGCCCAGACCTCATCTTGCGGGGCATCGAAGGTGTAGCTGCCGTGGATCTTCACGCGCACCTCGCTGTTTACGCAGGTGTTAGGATGGATGGTCGCAAATGGGAGAAGAGGCTAAGCGTTGCCGTACTGAGGAAGTATTATAAACGGACAGGCGCAAAATGCAAACCAGTAGTAACGTAAAGCGTGAAGCGTAAAGCGTGAAGCGTGATGTGTCTTCCAGCAGGAGAAACGCACCACGCTTCACGTATCACGCATTATGCATCATGCATCACGTCGTCAAGCGTTTACCCGAACAGGCTCTGCAACCGCATCAGCAAGCCCATGTCGCCGGTGGCCTTGAGTTGGCCGGTCATGAAGGCGGTCATGGGGTTCATCTGGCCCAAGGTGACAGCCTTCCAGGTCTGGGAGGCCGTATTGATGGTGGCCGTCGGGTTGGCCGCCGTGCCCTGGCTCACCGTCGCCTGGCCGTTGTGGACGCCCACGATCCACTGGCCCGGCTCGTCGCCGTCAAAGTTGAACTGGATGTCCGCGTCTACGCCCTCGGCGCGCTCCGCGTGGAACACCTTGGGCATGTTATTCATGATCTGCGCGATGGAGAGGTTCTCGGTCACGGGTCACTCCTTTGTGGGTTGCGTCGGAAAAGTGATAGTCAAAGTATAGGGTTTTTACGCGCTGCGTCAAAATGACCCTATTCGAGAGCGATGACCGCCGTTACCGTGTCGCCCCGCACCTCCACCACATCCACGCCCTGCACGGGCGCTGTCTTGGCGGGAATCTCCTCGGCCGTAAAGCGGATGAGCTTGCCAAAGCCGGTCAGACAGACCAGGTCGGCGTCGTCGGGAGCGACGGCAATGCCCACGACCTCGTCGCTCTTCATGATAATCTTGCCCGCCGCGCCGGGCGCCTTATTGGGCGTGAAGCCCTCCATGAGCCGCCGCGTGCCCAGGCCGTCGCGGGTCACGACGACCACCGCGCTCTCCTCGAACACCGGCGCGATGCCGACGAGGGTGTCCTTGCCGGAGAGCTTGATGCCCGGCCCGGCCTGCAGCGGGGCGGTGCTGATGTTGAAGCGAGTGGACATGCCGCCGCTGCTCACCATGAGGATGTCGGCCTTGCCGTTGCTGAGGCACATGGCCGCCGCCGGGCCGCCCGTCTGGCGCGGGTCCATGACGACCTTGCCCTGTTCGAGGCTGGCGCCAAAGTAGTGGCCGCGCATGCGCTTGACAAAGCCCGTGCGGCTGCCCAGGACGACATACCGCTCCTGGTCGGCCTCGCTGAAGCCGAGCATGGCGGCGAGCCGCTCGTCGGCGGGCCAATTGAGCAGCTTGCCCAGGCTCTCGCCGCGCGCCGCGCGCTCGGCCAGGGGGATGTCGGTCACGGGCAGGCGATAGGCGCGGCCGCTCTGGGTCAGCGCCAGCAGGGTGTCGGCAGTGTCTGCCACGGCCAGGAACTGGGCCGGGTCGCCCTCGCGCGTCCGCAGGTCGTAGTTGCCGAGACCCCCGCGCCGCTGGCGGAAGTAGGCGTTGAGTTCGGTGCGCTTGATCGAGCCTTCCGCGCTGGCCGTGAGCAGCATGAGGGTGTCGGAGACGCGGCGGGTGTCGAGGGTCGGGGCGCGGATGACGCTATCGCGGCCGGGGCCAGCGGGGGCCGGCGCGGGCGCGGGCCGCGCGGCGTGGCTCCGCCGCAGTTCGTCCAGTTCGGCCTGGAGACGTTCGTTTTCAGCAATCAGGTCTTCGATGATGGTGCGGGCCTCGTCGGACAGGTCAACGCCGACGAGGCGAACACGCCAGTGGTGGGAAGGCATGGGCGTTTCTCAGGGGCATGGGATAATAGCGGTCGGACACGCCCCTAAGTATACACCAGGCGGGGGATGAAGCGGAAATGGCGGATGCGGTTAATGCCCGTACAGGTGACCCAGATACGCCTGCTGGACCGTCTCGTTGGCCGCGATCTCGGCGGGCGTGCCCTCGGCCAGCACCGCGCCCTGGTGCATGACGGTGACCCGGTCGGACACGTTCATCACCACGTTCATGTTGTGCTCGACCAGCATAATCGTCTTGGCGCCGTGGCGGCGGATGTCCGCGATGGTGTTCATCAACTCCGGCACCTGCTCCGACGCCATGCCGGCCGTCGGCTCATCCAGCAGGAGCAGTTCCGGGTCGGGCGCGAGCAGGATGCCTAGCTCCAGCTTGCGCTTGTCGCCGTGGGGCAGCGCCGCCGCGACCACCCCCTCCTTGCCGCCCAGGCCCACCAGCTGAATCACCTCGCCCGCGCGCGCTGCGTACTGCTGAAAGCTCGACGCGGGGCGGAACAGCTTGAAGTTGTCGCCGCCCATCGCCTGCGCCGCCAGCCGCACGTTCTCCAGTACGGTCAGGTTGGGGAAGATGTTGGTGATCTGGAACGAGCGCCCGATGCCCAGGTGGGCGATGCGGTGCGTCGGCACGCGGGTCAGGTCGTGGCCCCGAAACAGGACGCGCCCGGCGGTCGGCTTGAGGTAGCCGCTGAGCAGGTTGAACAGCGTCGTCTTGCCCGCGCCGTTGGGGCCGATGATGGAGTGCAGCGCGCCCTGGCGCACCTGGAGGCTGACGTCGTTCACGGCCACCAGCCCGCCAAACTGCTTGACCAGGTGCTGGGCTTCGAGGAGAGTGCTCGCGCTCATGATAGTCTCCGACGGAAGACGGAAGACGAAGGACGAAGGACGGTTATCCTCCGCCCTCCGTCCTCCGTCCTCGGTCCGCTACTGGCAGCGGCTCTTGTACGTCCCTTCGAGGGCGCAGGGCGGGGCGGTGTCGTCGGGCTTGAGTTCCTGGACCAGGTCGAAGAACTTGTACTCCGGGTCGCTCACGTTGGTCAGCTTGACCAGGTAGAGCGGCTGCAGGGCGACGTGGTCCGACTTGCGAATCTTGAACAGGCCCTTGGGCGACTGGAACTCCAGGCCCTCCAGGACTGGAATGAGCTTGTCGGCCGTCGCGTCGCCGTTGGTCTTCTTGAGGCCCTCGACCGCCATCTGAGCGGCGGCGAAGCCACCCGCCGTGAACAGGTCGGGCGGCGACTTGAAGAGTTCCTGGTGGCGCTTGACCAGCCAGTCGTTGACCGGATTCTTGGGCAGCACGTAGTGGTAGACGCTCACGCCGACCGAGCCGATGGCTTCCTTGTAGCCGCTCGCCAGCGTCTTGTTGTCACCCATGCCCGTCGCCACGGTCATCGCCTTGAAGATGCCCAACTGCTGCATCTGCTGGAACAGGGGCACGAAGCCCGCGCCGGCCCAGGTCACGATGAGGACCTCGGCCTTCGAGTCGAGGACCTGCTGGAGGTAGGGGGTGAAGTCGGTCGTGTCCTGCGGGATGTAGATGGCGCCCGACTTTTCGGCGTTGTCGTTGACGACGAACGAGCCGCCGTTGCCCTTGACGACCGCGTAGAAGCCGGCGGCCGAGCCATAGCCGAAGGCGTAGTCGGGGGCGACCTGGACGAACTTCTTGCCCATCTTGGTCAGGGCCGCGCCCATGGTCAGCGCGTCCTGAACACTGGTGCGGCTGGTGCGGAAGACGTACTCGTTGAAGTTCTTGCCCGACAGGTCGGGGCTGGCGGCCGGCTCCGCGATGTAAATCTTCTTGTTGTTCTTGGCGATTTCGGCCACGGCCAGCGCCGCGCCCGAACTGGGCACGCCCACCAGCAGGTCCACGCCGTCCTTCTCGATGAGTTCGCGCGCCTGCGAGGTGGCCGTTTCGGGCTTGCTGGCGGTGTCCTTGATGATGACCTCAATGGGGCGACCGGCGACCTGGTTGCTGCCCTGGGTGGCGTACTCCAGGCCGAGCTTGAAGCCGTTTTCGAGCATCGGGCCGTAGATGGCGAGGCTGCCCGACGTGTCGCTCAACAGGCCGATCTTGAGGGGCTTTCCCGTCGGGGGCGTGGTCGGCGCGGTGGTCGCCGCCGCCTTGGGGGCCTCGGTGGCCTTCGGCGCGGCGGCCTGGGTCGGGGCGGTGGTCGGGGCGGCGGCGGGCGCCGTGGTCGGCGCCGCCTTAGGAGCCTCGGTGGGTTTGGCGGCCGGGGCAGTGGTCGGCGCGGCCGCTGGGGCGGCTGCCTGCCCACCGCCGCACGCGACCAGTGCGATGGTCAGCGCGAGGGCGAGCACGCTCAGCCAGACACGGGACGTCAGTCTCAACATCGTGGGTTTCTCCTTGTGGGTGCTTCGCGTCGGACAGGGGGCACCCGCTGCCCGAGGGCGGTCACGGATGAAGCGTCGGAGCCGGGGTCGAGGTCAGAAAGTCGGTGACCGAAGCATAGCTGGTCATGCCGTCTCGCCCTCCTGCGGCTGAATCAGGGTCGAGGGGAGGCCGATCTCGTCGCGCAGGTCCACGTACTGGGACATGAAGGCCAGCGCGTCGGACCAGCGGGTGAAGTGGCATTCGGTGGCCGTCTGGACGTGGCGGATGACGCCGTGCCAGGCGGTGGGCGCGCCGTCGGACCCGTTGAGGGGGTCTTCATAGACGAACCGCACGACGAACGAGACCAGGGTGGCCTCCGGGTTCATAGGGGCTCCGGATGCGTGATGCGTACTGCGTATTTCGTATTGAGTATTGCGTAGAGGGAGTATAAGGCCCAAGGGTCACACCAGGGTTACAAGGTGGTTGCAGTCTGTCCGAAAATACGGATTACGCACTACCGACTACCGACTACCGACTACCGACTACCGACTACTCCCCCACCTGCATAATCTGATGGTAGAGGCTCGTCGTAGCAGGCGAAGGCGCCACGCCTAGCTCGTCGCGCAGCGCGACGGCGCACCGCTGGTAGGCGCGCAGGGCCAGCGGGCGGTTGCCCTGGCGGGCGTGGGCGATCATCATCAGGCGGTAGGCGCGCTCCCAGCACGGGTCGCGGGTGACGAGGCGCTGGCAGACGGCCAGGCCCTCGTCGTAGCGGCCGCGCTCAATCAGGCTCTCGGCCAGGCGGTCGCTGCCGCGCAGATACTGGCCTAGCAGCCGCTCGCGCTCCTCGCTGGACCAGTCCTCGTAGAGGGCGTCGGGGAGGTAGTCGCCCTCGTAGAGGCGCAGCGCCGCGCTCAGCCGCGCCAGCCCCGCGTCGGCCTGGCCGGCCTGGAGCAGGCGCAGCCCGGCCTCGAACTCCGCTTCAAAGACGGTCACGTCCAGCCAGAGGTCGGCTTCGGGCCGCAGCCGGTAGGCGGTTCCCTCGCGCACGACGTAGGCGGAGGGGGCGTCGGGCGGGCGGGCCGGTTCGAGGGCGCGGTAGACGGCGTTGAGGGCGACCTTGAAGTCGCGCTGGGCGGCGTCGGGCGGCGCGGCGGGCCACAGGCGGTCCAGGATTTCGTCGCGCTGGAGCCAGCGGCCGCGCTCGGTGAGCAGGAGTTGGAACAGGCGGCGGGCCGTGTCACGCTGCCACTCGCGCGGCTGGACCTCGACCTCGCCGCGCCAGACGCGGAAGCCCCCCAGGGTCTGGACGCGCAGGCGGTAGCCCGGGTGGGTCTGCACCCCGGCCAGCCCGATCTCGCCCAGGATGTGGGCGATGGAGGACGGGCGGCGGCCCCGGCCCCGTGCTTCGAGCAGGGCGGGCACGAGGCGGCGCGGGTCGGGCAGCCCCAGGAAGCTGGGCGTCGTGAACAGGAAGGCGTAGCCGTGTTGGTCGCTCAGGCTCAGCGCGTCTTCGAGCGACGCGACGCAGTGTTCAAGCTGTTTGAGGTCGTGGTAGGCGACGCTGAGCCAGAGGCGGGTCGCGGCGCGGGCCAGGGTGTCGCCACACTCGCGGAACGCCACCAGGGCGCGAGAGAGGGTCTCCACGGCGGCGTCGGGCTGGCAGGCCAGGATGTGGCCCGCGCCTAGTTGCAGCCCAATGAGGGCTTCCAGCCAGGGGTCGCCCGCCCAGCGCGTAATCTCCTGCCCCTCGGCCGCCGCCCGCTGCGCCAGGTCCAGGTCGCCCAGGAAGCCGTAGGCGCGGGTCAGCCCCCACATGGCCTCGGCGCGGGTGCGACGCACGGCGTGGCGGTCGCCAATGGCGATGGCGGTCTGGTAGGCGGTGATGGCTTGCTCGTAGGGATTGAAGACTGATGACTGAAGACTAATGACTGGAGGCTGACCCCCCATCGCGACGGGCAGGGGGGTGAGGGCTGAGGGCTGAGTCATCAGTCTTGAGTCATTAGTCTTTATTTGGAGGGCGTGGCCGAGACGGGTGTGGGCCAGGGCGATGATGAAGGGCGAGCCGTGACGTTCGCCCAGCCCGATGCCCTCGTGGGCCAGGGCATAGGCGCGCTCACCGCGCCCTCGGAACGACTCGGCCAGCGACAGGAGCAGGACCGTCTCGCGGTGGCCGCGCGGCGGGCGGCGCCGGCCCCGCGCGGCCTCGCGCCGCTCGGTCTCCAGCCAGCCTTCGAGAATCGGGACCACCTCGCCCAGCCGCCCGGTGCGCCGCTTGACCCGCACGCTCAGCGCGTCCTCATCGGGACCCGCCTCCTGGAGGGTGCGGGCCTCGGCGCGCAGGGCCTCGGCCTCGTCCGGCTTGCCCATGTTCAGCTTGTTCTCGGCCAGCAATTCGAGCAGGCGGGCACGGGCCCGGCGGTCGTCGATGCGGTCGGTCAGGCGCAGCGCCTCCTGGAGCAGGCTCTCGGCCTGGGCGGGGCGGACCTGGTCCAGGAAGACACGGGCCTGCCCGCGCAAGGCCCTCGACGTGCCTGCCAGGTCGCCCCGCGCCCGACACGCCTTCTCGGCATGGGTGTACCAGGCCAGGGCGTGGTCGAAGTGGCTGCGCAGCCGACTCACGTCGCCCAGGTAGGCCTGGAGCAGGGGGTGGTCGGCCAGGTGGGTCGGTGGCAGGGCGTCCATCCAGCGTGTGACTGTGTCCAGCCGGCCCGCCTGGATCGCCGCCTCGCCCGCCGCCTCAATCGCCAGGGCGGCTGCGCTGAACGCGCCCGCTTCGAGCCAGTGATAGATGGCCTCGTCGGGCGCGCCCTGCGCCTGGAAGAACTCGGCGGCGCGGCGGTGGCGTTCGGGCAGTTCGGGGTCGCCGGCCGCCTGCTGCCGCAGAAAGTCGTGGAACAGGTGGTGGTAGCGGGCGTGGCGTTCGACCCGCTCGCCCAGCCGCACCACGAACAGGTCCAACTCCTGGAGCTGGTCGAGCAGCCGTCCGCTATCCTCCGGCGTGCGCCCGGTGACCACGGCGCACGCGGCGGGCGTCAACTCGCGCAACACCGAGGTCTTGAGCAGGAAGGCGGCGATGTCGCTGGGCTGGCGCTCCAGGACGTCCCGCGCCAGTGAGGTGAACAGCGCGCCCAGCGAGGTCGGACCCGGCGCCAGGAGGTCCGCGATGGCCGGCAGGGCGCCGCTGCGCAACCCCTGCCACACCATCTGAACCGCGATGGGCCAGCCCTCCGTCTTCTCCATGACCGCCGCCACCTCGGCCGCCGTCAGTTGGACGCCGTAGACCTCGCAGAACAGGCTTTCAACTTCCGCCGGGCCGAAGGCCAGGCAGTCGTGGCCGATGTCGAGGACCTCGCCACGGGTACGCCAGCGGTCGAGCCAGGGCGCGGTGATGGGGTAGCGGGTGGCGGTGATGACGTGGAGATCGGGGGGCAGGTAGGTCAGGAAGCGTTCGGCCAGGGCGGCGATGTCGGGCGCGTGGGCGATGAACTGGTAGTCGTCCACGACGAGCAGGGTGGGCTGCTGGAGGGCGTCGGCCAGCGCATTGACCAGGGAGTCCACCACCTGGGGCAGAGCATCGCGGCGGCCTTCGCGGCTGACCTCCGCCAGCCGGGCCGATGGCGCGTCGGACAGAGCGGGCAGCGCCACCCGGAAGGCGGCGACCAGGTAGGACAGGAAGCGTTGAGGGTCGCTGTCCTCCTCGGCCGCGCTGTACCAGACCAGGGGGACGCCCTCCTCGGCCAGCGCCGCCAGGACCGTACTCTTGCCGTAGCCCATGCCAGCCTGCACCACCGTCAGTCGGTAGTCCAGCGCCTCGCGCAGCCGCGCCGCCAGGGCCGGCCGCCGCAGGAGACGCCGATGCAGGCGGGGCGGAACCAGCTTGGTCCGAATCAGGACGTCGTCGCCGACAAGAGCAGGGGTCATCGAGGCTGGCTTCCCTCTAGAAACAGCACGCCCCTATTGTACTCCCATTCCCGATTTTAGGCTTGTTCCAGCAGAATCACCGCCTGGCCTTCGATGACCAGCTCGCCGTCCTGGTTGTGGCAGGTCGTGGCGAGGGTGACCAGGGGCCTGTCGTCGCGGACGCGGACGACCTCGACGCGCGCCGTGACCGTGTCGCCGATGAAGACGGGCGCGCGGAAGCGGAGTTCCTGGCTCAGGTAGATGCTGCCGGGGCCGGGCAGGTGGCCACCCAGTACCGCGCCGATGAGGCTGGCGGACAGCATGCCGTGGGCGATGCGGCGGCCAAAGCGTGTCGTGCGGGCGTACGCCTCGTCCAGGTGGACCGGGTTGAGGTCGCCCGTGAACTGGGCGAAGGCGGCCACGTCGGCCTCGGTGATGGTCCGGCTGAGGCTGGCCGACTGGCCGACGGCCAGGCGTGGGGGTGAGGTGGTCAAGGGAGTTCTCCAAGGGGTAGACCTGACAGGTTTTGGAAAACCTGTCAGGTCTGGGTAGCCAAGCACAGTATTAATTGTACGCCACGACGGTCTGGAATAGGCTCAGCCCCAGGCTGCGGGCGACGGCCTCCGAAGCGGCGTTGCCCACTTTATGGCTGTAAAAGGGGACCTTCCCTTGCCCCTGGAGCGCCTGCCCCCAGGCCGACGCCGCCTGCCGGGCGTAGCCGCGCCGGCGAAACTCGGCCAGCGTCCAGACCCACGCCTCGGCGCACCGCTCGTTCTCGCGGGCCGACTCGCACGCGGCCACCAGGCGCTCGCCCACGACGACGCCAAACCGGGTCTGGCCGGGGCGATTGGGCTGCGGCAGGCGCACGACCAGGGGCGACGGGGCGGGGGTGAGCCGCTCGGGGAAGACATAACTCTTGAAGCAGACAACTTCGCCATACGGCGCGTACTGGGCCAGCAGCCGCTGGACGGCGGCGTGGTCCTCAAAGGCGAGGGCGGGCGGCAGGGCGGCCAGGGCGGTCCGTAGCGATGGCGGCAGGTCGTGGCGAAAGTACGTTGCGTAGTCGTCGGCGCGCCGGGCGACCAGGAAGCGGGCGATGTCGTCGGCGTCGGGGCCGGGCAGGCGGACCAGGGTATTGCCCGCCTCGACCCCAATACACGCCAGTTCAAGCTGGAGCCGCGTCAACTCCTCTGAGAGCAGCATAGGGAAATTTTAGACATGATTTACAGGATTAACATGATTTGGCCTGTGCTTTAGCGGAGTCTTTCTCCTAATCTTGTTAATCTTGTAAATCATGTCAAATACTCTTTGGTTCAGCCGTAGAGCTTCGTGAGCGCCTGTTTATCCACTTTATTCGCCCCGGTCTTAGGCAACTCCGCTACGAAGACGATCGACTTGGGAACCTTATAGCCGGCCAGGCGGGCGCGGCAGTAGTCGCGCAGTTCGCCCTCGGTCACGGCCTCGCCCGGCTTCGCCACCACAATGGCGCGGCCCACCTCGCCCCAGTGGGCGTCGGGCACGCCGATGAGCGCGGCTTCGACCACGGCCGGGTGGCCGTGGAGGACGCTCTCGACCTCGGCAGGGTAGATGTTCTCGCCGCCGGAGATGATCATGTCCTTGACGCGGCCCACGATGGTGTAGTACCCCTCGGCGTCGCGCTGGGCCAGGTCGCCGGTGTGCAGCCAGCCCTCGGCGTCAATGGCGGCGGCCGTGGCCTGGGGGTTGTTCCAGTAGCCCGGCGTGACGTGCGGGCCACGGATGAGCAACTCGCCGGGCGTGTCGGCCGCCGTCACCGTCGCGCCCTCCTTGTCCACCAGCTTGACGCCGATGTGGAACAGGGGGAAGCCGACCGCACCCGGCTTGCGGCGCACGTCCTCACGGGGCAGCCAGAAGGTGTTCGGCCCGGCTTCGGTCAGGCCGTAGCCCGTTTTGAAGTCAATGCCGCGCGCCCAGAACCGCTCGAAGACCGGCAGCGGGCAGGGCGCGCCGCCGCTGATGCACAGCTTGAGCCGCGAGAAGTCGGCCTCGGGCCAGCGCGGGTGCTGCTGGAGCATGATGAACATGGTCGGTACGCCGAACAGCAGCGTGACCCGCTCGTTCTGAATCAGGTCGAAGACCTGGTCGGGGTTGAAGGTCTGGCACAGGATGGACGTGCCGCCGATGTGGACCAGCGGCGCGGTGAAGACGTTCAGCCCGCCCGTGTGGAACAGCGGCGCGTTGAGGATGGCGACGTCGTCCGGCGTCAGGCCCCAGCTCATCACGGTGTTGACGGAGTTCCAGGTGATGTTGCCGTGGGTGAGGACCGCGCCCTTGGGGACACCAGTCGTGCCGCCGGTGTAGCAGATGACCCACGGGTCGTCCAGCGTCAGGTCGGGCGCGTCGGGCGGCGTGGTCGGGCAGCGGTCGCGGGCGGCGAAGGGCGTGTCGCCCGGCGAGGCGGCTTCGCCCAGCGCGATGTAGGTGGGCACGGCCAGGCGCGGGCGCAACTCGGCCACCGAGGGGGCGAACTCCGCGCTGTAGACCAGGACACGCGGGGCGGCATTCTGAATCAGGACCTCTTGCTCGCGCGGGGCCAGCCGCCAGTTGAGGTTCTGGAGAATCGCGCCCAGCTTGCCGCAGGCGAACCAGATGTCCAGGTAGGCTAGCGAGTTGCTCGCCAGCACGCACACGCGGTCGCCCTTCTGGACACCCAGGCCCGCCAGGAAGTGCGCCGTCTGGTTGGCCTCGGCGTTCCACTCGGCGTAGGTCAGGCTGCGGCCGGTGATGGTGTCGTGGACGGCGACCCGATGGGGGGATAGGGCGGCCCGCTGGGCGAGCCAGTCAACGGCGATGGTCATACGCCCTTCAAGAAGTCAATCACCACCCGGTTGAACTCGTCGGCCCGCTCGTAGATGAACAGGTGGCCGGCGTGGGGGAACAGCCGCAGCCGGGCGTGGGGGATGCGCTGGGCCAGCAGGCGGGCGTTCTCGACCGGCACGACCTGGTCCTCCTCGCCGTGCGCAATAAGGACCGGCATGGTCAACTGGCCCAGGCGGCCCTCGGTGTCGAAGGTCGCGCCGGCCATCGCCTGGCGCTGGAAGGCGAACACGGGCTGCGGGTGGGCGACGCGCCAGCGCACGTACTGCTCGACCAACTCCGGGTTGGCTTCGGGCCAGCCGGGCGGCGTATAGAGCCGGAACGAGGCTCGGATGTCGGTTTCGGGGTCGCCCGTGCGGTTCATCATGCCGGCCAGGGTGGCCTGGGGAACGGGCACGGCATGGGGGCCGCCGAAGTGGGTGCAGGCCAGCACCAGGCGCTTGACCCGCTGCGGGTAGGTCAGGGCGAACTCCTGGGCGATAAAGCCGCCCATGGAAGCGCCGACCACGTGCGCCTGCTCAACGCCGAGCGCGTCGAGCAGGCCGGCCGTGTCGGCGGCGAACATGGGGATGGTGTACGGCTCGTCGGGCTTGTCGGTCTCGCCTGCGCCCCGGTTGTCGAAGGCGATGACCTGGAAATGCTCGGCCAGGGCCGGAATCTGGCGCACCCACAGGTAGGCGTCGGACCCCAGGCCGCCGATGAGGACGACCGGCTCGCCGCTCCCGTGGACGTCATAGTGGATGTGGATGCCGCTGGCTAACACGGTAGGCATAGGATACCTCATTCATTCCGTTCATTCTGGCAATTCCGTAAATTCTGTCGAAATCTTGGTTCACCCCCACAACACCGCCGTCGCGCTCCAGGTGTAACCCGTGCCCGCGGCGGCCAGCACGGCCAGGTCGCCCGGCCGCAGCCGCCCCTGCTCGACGCCCAGCCGTAGCGCGATAGCCTGGTCCACCGACTGGACATGGCCGTACTCGTCCAGGTAGACGGCCTGGTCGGCGCGCAGCCCCAGCGCGGCCAGGATGGCGTCGTGGGCCGACCGTTTCATGTGCGTCAGGGCCAGGAAGCGGATGTCGCCTATCCCGTAGCCGCTCCGCTCGACTGCCTGATGAATGACCCGCAGGAAGTTGGGCTGTGACACCTGGCCCAGCCGCTCGCTCATAAACGCCAGGTCGGGCACATCCAGCCGGGCCAGGTCGGGGCGGTCGGGGTGGCGCGTGCCGCCGCCAGGCCGAATCACGCTCTCCGACAGCGAGCCGTCCACCAGCACCGCCGAGGCCAGCACGCGGTTGTGGGGGGTGTCGCGGCGCAGGAGGAGCGCGCTCGCGCCGGCGCCGAAGTTGAACATGAAGCGGGCGCGCGGGTTGGCATAGTCCACCAGTTCGCCCTCGCGCGAGGCGCTGACAAGCAGCACTCGCTTAAGAGCCGGGTCGGCGGTCATCATGTCGCGGGCCGTCTTGAGGGCGATGGGCGCGCCGGCGCACAGGGCGTAGATTTCAAAGGCGTAGGCGTTGGTCGCGCCGAGGTCGTGCTGGATGCGCACCGCCGCCGACCAGACGAAGTAGTCTTTGTACTCGCTGCCGTGGTAGATGAGCAGGTCAATGTCGGTGGGCGCGACACCCGCGCGGGCCAGGGCGTCCTGGGCCGCCCGCACCGCCATGGCTGAAATCTGGTCGTCCTGACACGCGACGTGCTTCTGGCGCAGGCCGAGCTTGGTCTCGACCACCTCAGCCGGGATGCCCGTCGCCTGGGCCACGGCCTGGCTGTCCTCAACGGTCGGCGGGAAGTAGAGGCCAATACTCTCGATACCGATATCAGTTGTCATAATCAATCCTGCTTCGGAATAATCATCCATCATCCAGTCATCAATCTTTACTATAGTGTAGCGAGGGGGAGTTAC
>CAZFUK010000083.1:0-13261 GCA_964522005.1 uncultured Anaerolineales bacterium
GGTCCCGCCGACGCGGACCGCCACGCCCACGGCCACTATCCCGCCGACGCGTACGCAGACCCCCACCGCCGGACCCTCGGCGACGCGGACACCCTCGCCCACCCGCACGCCCACGCCCACGCGGACCGTCCCGCCCACGAGTACGGAGACGCCCGCGCCCACCGCCACGCCGCTGCCCACGCCGGTCAACCAGGACTGTCAGCCCAACGGCCCGGTCGAAATCTGCGCCTGGGTCTCCAACGGCTCCCCGACGCGGCGGGCCGACGTGACCGTCTTCGGGCAGTTTCGGGTCAACGGCGTAGGTGTACCAGGGCTAGTCATGCAGACCGAGTGGCGTTATAGAAACACCACGTCGTCTTGCGACCCGGATCCAGTCACTGACGGGAAAGGTCTGGCCTTCTGCACGCGTAGTATTGGCGGCGCGACACCGGGGTACCAGGTCAATGTTGTGGTTTCGATGGTCTACCAGGGGAACAATTACACGGCGACGACGTGGTTCGTGCCGCAATAGGGGAATAGAGACATGATTGACATGATTAACAGGATTATATTCGTTAAAATCCTGTTAATCATGTCAATCATGTCGAAACTCTTCCGTCTTCCGTCCTCGGTCATCCGTCAGGAAGCAGTTCCCTCCTGCATCGCCCTCCAGACGCGCTCCGGCGTGGCCGGTATCTCGAACAGCCGCGCGCCCACCGCGTCCCGAATCGCGTTGACGACGGCCGGCGCGACGCCGTCCATGGGAATCTCGGCCACCGCCTTGACACCGAACGGGTGCGACGGCTCGACCGTCTCGACAAACTCCGCGGTCAGGCGCGGCATCTCGTCGGCGCGGAAGACACGGTAGTCGTCCAGGCGGACCACATGCGAGCGGCCCTGCTCGTCGTAAGTCATCTCCTCGCACACGCCGTAGCCCAGCGCCTGGGTCATGCCGCCCTCGATCTGCCCCTCCGCCGTCAGCGGGTTGACGATGCGGCCGGCGTCCACGACCATGACCAGGTTGTCCACCGTCACCTGGCCCGTCTCCGTGTCCACCGTCACCTCGGCGTACTGCGCGGCGAAGGGCGGCGGCGACTCGGGCGAGACATACGACGCGACGCCCATGATCTGGTGCTGGTTCTGGTGATGCAGCGAGTTCAGCGCGACCTCGGCTAGCGCGATGGACCGGCCATCTGGCGCCCAGGCGCGGCGGTCGCGGAGCACGATCTCGGCCGGCTTGACCAGGCGCGGCCCGCCCGCGTCGGCCACGCCCGTGTCGTAAGTCGGCGTTTCAGGCGCGGCGGTGCGCCCGCCCTCGGCGATGGTGCTGCCGGGCGTCTCCAACTGGGCATAGCGCTCGTTGAGCATGGCGGCGGCCACGGCCCGTATCTGCTCGGCGCACTTCTCGGCCGCCTTGACGGTCGCCGTGCCGGAGATGTAGGTCGTGCTCGACGCATACGCGCCCTTGTCAAAGGGCGTAAAGTCGGTGTCCGACGAGTACATCAGGATGTCGTCCAGGGGCACGCCCAGAATTTCGGCCGCCATCTGCCCCAGCACCGTGTCCGAACCGGTGCCCAGGTCCGTCGCGCCGACGAGGACGTTGAACGAGCCGTCGTCGTTGAGCTTGATGGACGCCGCGCCCATGTCCAGATAGGGGATGGCCGTGCCCTGCATGACCAGCGCCACGCCGATGCCGCGCCGCAGGTGGGGCTGGCCGCGCACGGTGCGCCACTCGGCGTTGCCCGCTTTGCGCCGCCAGTCCACGAGCGCCGCGCCGCGCTGGGCGCACTGCTCCAGGGCGCAGGTGCGGATGATCTCCGGGCGCGGCTCGCGGCCCTCGGACCAGGCGCGGCTGAAGGGGTGCTCGTCGCCCTGCTTGACCGCGTTCCTCAGGCGGAACTCCAGCGGGTCCAGACCGAGCGTGCGGGCGATGTGCTCCATGTGGGCGTCCACGGGCAGGTAGCCCTGCGGCACGCCGTAGCCTCGGAACGCGCCGGCCGGCGGCGTGTTGGTGTAAACGATGTCGGCATGGAAGCGGATGTGGGGCTGCGGGCGGAAGACACCGCTTTCGTCCGGGCCACCGAAGTCGGCGCGGTCGCGGAAGCCCTCGCGGTCGGGCCAGTAGGCCGGGTAGAGCGCCATGCCCTTGTGGCCCGTGTTGCCCGTGACGGTCAGCGCGTGGCAGCCATACGCGCCGGTGTCGGACAGGACGCGCATCTCGTTGGCGACGACCGTGCCGTCGTTGAGGACGCCCGTCTTCATGCGGACGGTCATGGGGTGCCGCGAGCGCGCCGACGTGAACTCCTCGGCGCGGGTGTACTCGAAGCGCACCGGCCGGCCCGTGGCGATGGTCAGGTGGGCCGCCACGTCCTCAATCATCACCTCCTGCTTGCCGCCGAAGCCGCCGCCGATGCGCGGCTTGACCACGCGGATGCGCTTGGGCGGCAGGTTGAGCACGGGCGCGAGGATGCGGCGGACGTGGAACGGCACCTGGGTGCTGGTGCGGATCACCAGGCGGTCGTCCTCGTCCCAGTAGGTCACCACGACGTGCGGCTCGATGCTCACCTGCTGGACCTTGGGCACCCTGTACTCGGCCTCGAAGATGTGGTCGGCCAGGGCGAAGCCGGCGTCCACGTCGCCAATCTCGATGTGAATCTGGGCGGCCAGGTTACGCTGGGGGTCGCAGTGGTCGAAGGGCACGTACTCCGGCTCGTCGTGGACGAGCGGCGCGCCGTCCTGCATGGCGTCCGCCGGGTCCAGGATGGCGGGCAATTCCTCGTACTCGACCTCAATCAACTCCAGCGCGGCCTCGGCAATCTCCGCCGTCTCAGCCGCGACGAAGGCGACGCGGTCGCCCACGAAGCGCACCTTGTGGTCCAGGCTGAACATGTCCAGCGGGCCGGGGATGGGGTCGGACTGGCCCGCCGTGGAGTAGACGACGCGGGGCAGGTCGGCGTGGGTCAGGACGGCGTGGACGCCGGGCAGGGCGCGGGCTTTCGCCGTGTCAATGCGCTTGATGAGGGCGTGGGCCACGGGCGACCAGAGAACCTTGGCGACGAGCATGCCGCGCATCTCCACGTCGTCGGCGAAGGCGGGCTTGCCCTGCACGAGCTTCTGGGCGTCCACCTTGCGCTCCGGCTTGCCCACCACTTTAAGGGGTGGGGGGGCGCTCTCG
Organism: uncultured Anaerolineales bacterium; assembly: GCA_964522005.1. Taxonomy (GTDB): domain Bacteria; phylum Chloroflexota; class Anaerolineae; order Epilineales; family JAHCIE01; genus JAHCIE01. The sequence continues at coordinate 3,155 of CAZFUK010000083.1, forward strand.
GTCGGGGCGGGCTGCATCTCCAGCAGCGTGCGCGGCGGGGCCAGCGTCTCGGTGTCGCCGTTCGAGCCGCGTGTGGGCAGCGGCTGATCCTTGGGACGGCGGAAGACGTCGGCGGTCTCGTCGCGCGGGGCGGGCGGCGGGTTCTGGATGGGCCGCACCGGCTCGCCGCGCAGGATAGCGGCTGCCCTGAGAATCGCTTCGACCGGCTTCTTGTAGCCCGTGCAGCGGCACAGGACGCCGGACAGCGCCTCGCGGACGTCGGCCTCGGTCGGGCGCGGGACCCGGTCGAGCAGGTCCTTGGCGACCAGGACCATGGCGGGCGTGCAGTAGCCGCACTGGATGGCCCCGGTGTCCATAAACGCCTGTTGGATCGGGTGGAGGCCCTGACTGTGCTTCCAGCCGGGCGCGGGGGCCTCGCCGATAGCCTCGATGGAAACGATGTTCGCGCCGTCGGCCTGGGCGGCCAGGCGGACGCAGGTGAGGGCGGGCTGGCCGTTGAGCAAGACGGTACACGCGCCGCACTCGCCCGTCTCGCAGCCGTGCTTGACGCCAAAGACGCCCGCCCGCCGCAGGGTGCTCAGCAGCCGCTCGCCAGGTTCGACGGCCAGCGTGCGGGCTTCGCCATTAATTGTCAGGTGAATGTCCATAAAATATCCCATTTAGACATCCTCGCGTTTGACCCACTTCGCCACCTGCGGCATCTCGTAGCCGTCCAGCCGGTCCAGCAGGGCGGCCGGTTCATCCTCCACCAGGACGATGTCGCGGTGGGCGGGCCAGACAAAGCCCTCGGCGACGGCGTGGTGGATGAACTGGAGGAAGGGGGTGAAGTAGCCGTCGGTGTTGAGCAGGCCGCAGGGCTTGCGGTGCAGGCCCAACTGCGCCCAGGTCAGAATCTCGCAGAACTCGTCCAGCGTCCCGTAGCCGCCGGGCAGAGCGATGAAGGCGTCGGCCAGGTCAGCCATGAGCGCCTTGCGCTCGTGCATGGTGGCGACGATGTGCTGCTGCGTCAGGCCGGGGTGGGCAATTTCCTTGGCCGACAGCGCCGTGGGAATCACGCCGACCACCTCGCCGCCCGCCGCCAGGACCGCGTCGGCCAGCGTGCCCATCAGCCCGACGCGGCCGCCGCCGTAGACCAGCCCTAGCCCGCGCTCCACGAGCGCCTGACCCAGCGCCCGCGCCGCCGCGCCGTACACGTCGCGCTTCCCCGGACTCGACCCGCAGAACACACAGACGCGCCGCATCCCCCTCTTCCTCCCCAATGACGCATCACGCATCACGCATTACGCGTCACCCACTCTTGTTATCCAGCAAGACATAACTGCTGATGATCTGCTTGGAGATTTCGACGGCCCTGGGCCAGGCCGCCTGGTCGAAGTTGACCGCGATGAGCGAGATACGCGGGCCGTCGATGCGCAACTGGGTCAGATTGTGCAGCGGCCGGTTCTGGGCATTCTGGTACTCCATTTCGACCCACACCGTCTGGTTGTTCTCGGGCAGCCGCGCTAACTCCTTGAAGCCCTTGTTGCTGCGCACGCCAGTCACCTGGAGGAACGAATCCACCAGGACGGTGGCGGGTTCGGCGGGCGTCGTGCCGAAGTCGAACTGCGTCACCGAGATGAAGCCCTCGGGGCCGACAAAGGCCGTCGCCGCCTTCATGTTGTCCTGGACGAGCTTCTGGGGCTGGGCGCGCCAACTGGCGGGCGCGTCAATGCGAAACTTCTTGTTGGGGTCCTCGTAGGTCGCCAGTTGGGCGAAGCTGTCGCCCGCCTTGGGCGCCGCAGCGCTCGCGCCCGTCTGGGCGGCAGGGGCGGCGGTCCCCGTATTGCAGGCCGCCAGGGTCAGGGTCAGACTCACCAACAGTACCACTATCCAATTCAACCGCATGACTCAAAAGTACTCCCTTCAGCAAAGGTCACGAACGAGTGTCGAGGGCGGCCCGCCACGCCTCGCCGAGCGCACGCCCCAGCAGCGTCCCGACCATGGCCGCGCGGTACTCCGCGCTGGCAAGGTAGTCGCTGATGGCGGGCGTCTCACGGGGGGCGTGCGCCACCGCCGCCGCGACGAGTTGGTTGGTCAGGCGTTGGCCCGCCAGCCCCCCCTCTGTCTCGGCCAGCCGCGTCGGCCAGCCGGGCGTTCGGCGGGCGGGGGCGCCGGGCGCTGGAATCACCGCGCCGCCCACCCCCAGGCCGATGTAGCTCACCCGGCCATCGTCCAGGGTCAGCGCGGCGGTGACGGCCACGATGGGCGCGTCGCCGGGCGTGCGCCTTACGGCCTGGCTCGCCACGCCCAGCCCCCGGCGCAGGGGCAGCGAGACCTCGGTGAGCAGGAACGGCGCGGCGAGAGCGCCTTGATACAACGCTTCCAGGGGGGTCTGGGTTGCGGTGGGGCCGTAAATCGCTGCCTGCGCGCCGAGGGCGATGAGTAGCGCCGCCAGTTCCGGCGCTTCGCCGCTAACGAGCGTGCCGCCAATCGTAGCCTGTCGGCGTAGCAGGCTGCTGGTCGCGGCGTGGGCGGCTCGCGCCACCCGTCCGCCGGCCCAGCCGCGCATGGCCGCGTTCTGGGTCAGGTCGTGGAGCGTGGTCATCGCGCCGATATGGAGGCCGTCGGCCTCGGCCCGCACGTAGGCCAGGTCGAGGCCCGCCAGGTCCACCACGGCTTCGACCGCCGGGTCAGCGGCCCCCACCACGCTCGTCCCGCCAGCCAGGACAGCAGTATCTTGTGGGCTGTTACGGAGTAAGTTTACCGCCTCTTCAGGGGTGGTCGGGTGGTAGATATTGACCAAATTGCGCATAAGGTCTAAAGCTTTCTAAGACATTAGACAGAATTAACAGAATTAACAGAATTAACAGAATGGGAGAGAATTGTGTTCATTCTGTTAATTCTGTCTAAACGGTCTTATGCCTGGGCGAAGGTGTCAATCATCAGCTTGACGTCGCCGAGTGGGTACAGGATGGGGCAGGTGCAGCCGTAGCGCTTGTACTCCTCGACCTTGGCGCGCACCTCCTCGGGCGTACCGCTGGCGGTAATGCGCTCCACCAGATCGTCGGGCACGAGCCGCATGGCCTGCTGGACCTGCTCCTTGGTGGCGGGCCAGCCCAGAATCTTCTTGATTTCGCCCACCACCTCGTCGCTGACGCCGCTGGCCTGCTGGATGTGCGGCTGCTGCGCCAGGTACTGGGTGAGTAGCTCGCGCGCGCCGTCCAGCGCCTTCTGGCGGTCGTTGTCCACGGAGCAGACAATGAGCTGTGGGCGGTCAATGTCGTCCAGCGTCTTGCCCGCCTTCTTCGCGCCCCTCGCCAGGGCGTCCAGCGCGGGCAGGTTGTACTCCGGCGGGACGCAGTAGTTGAGGACGGCGCCGTCGGCGATCTCGCCCGTCATCTCCATCATCTGCATGCCCGTGGCGCCGATGTAGATGGGTACGTTGCGCGGCTCGCGCCGACCGTGGACCACGTCCAGTTCGATGCCGTTGACATGCACAAACTCGCCGTCAAAGCTGACCCGCTCCATCGCCAGCAGCCGGCGCACGACTTCGACCACCTCGCGCATGGCGGTGAGGGGCTTGCGGCGCTCGATGCCGACGTTCCTCGCCAGCGGGTCCCACCACGCGCCGATACCCAGGATCACCCGGTCGGGGGCCAGGTCGTCCAGGGTCAGGAACGTCGCGGCGATGATGGCCGGGTTGCGCGTCCAGTTGTTGATGACGCCGCTGCCGACTTTGAGCTTCTCGGTGACGGCGGCGAACGCGGCCATCGGCACAATGGCGTCGCGCACGAGGCGCGACTCGGCCTGCCAGACGGCTTCGAAGCCGCGCGACTCGGCGTACTGGCAATAGGCCATCCCGTCGCGGATGGGATGTTTGTCCTGGAGATAGATAGCGACACGTTCAGGCATCATGGCCTCCTATAGAATAGCAACCTGGGAGACCTGACAGGTTTCTAAAACCTGTTAGGTCTTGGTTAGCAACTCGGCCTCCGTCACCGAAACAGGTCCTGGTGCTTAGGACGGAGGATTTCGCTCGCGCTGGCTTCGCGGGCCTCGTAGCCGACGCCGCGCACGACCACCACGGGCCGCCCCTCGTCGCCCTGCCCCTGGAGCAGCGACGCCGCCGCGGCGACCTGGTCGGCCAGGGCGACAATGGTATGCTGCAACTCGTAGCCAAACAGGTCCCGCTCGCCCCGCCGGTCTTCGACCGGCGCGATGCCCGCCACGCCGATGGCGACGCCCGACGCGCCCGCCCGCCAGGGCCGGCCGTGGGAGTCGTTGATGATGACGGCGACACGGACGCCCGTCAACGCTAGCAGCCGGTCACGCAGCCCGCGCGCCGAGGCGTCCGGGTCCAGGGGCAGCAGGGTGACGCTCTCGCCGTCCTCGTCCTGGTGGACGTTGGAACGGTCTACGCCGGCGTTGGCGCAAATCAGGCCGTTGCGCTGCTCAACCACGAGCACCGCGCCCACGGCCCGCACGACCTCCCGCGTCTCACCCAGGACGACCTGGACCAGGCGCGGGTCCTTGCCCATCCGCTCAGCCAACGCGGCCGCCTCGGGGCCGGGCCGGACATCGTTGAGCCGCACGCGCCGCCCTTCCGCCTTGGAGACGACCTTCTGGGCCACGACGACAATGTCGTCCGGCTGGAGGCTGAAGTCGGCCGAGGCCAGCCCCCGCACGATGAAGAGGGCCAGGTCGTCGCCCTCGTGGACCAGGGGGATGTCGGGCACGGCGGTCAGGGTCATCTGGTGGAGCATATCAATCATCCGACATTGGTGATGCGAATGCCAGCGCCCTTGCTCTTGTAGCGGATGTTGATGTTGATGAGTACGGCGGTCAGACCCTCGGCCACCAGGGCGTTCGCCAGCGGCCCGGCGTCCCAGGCGCGCATGCCGCCCGCGTGGGCCAGCGCGACTACCTGGTCCTTGGCGGCGCGGTCGTCGCCGCACACCAGGACGTCGCAGTCCACCTCGCCGCCCGGCTCCTGGAGTTGGTGCGCACCGACATTCTGGAACGCCGCCACCACCTTGACTCCGTCGCCCAGTTGCTTCTGCGCCTGGACCGCCGCCGGGCCGTCCGGCCAGTTGGGAGCGCGGCGTTTGGCCTGCGGGTCCAGCGGCACCACCGCCGTAATCAGCAGCTTGCCCTGGAGGGCGGGCGCGACATCGGCCAGGATGCGCGCCTGACCGTCGAAGGGCACGCTCAGCACGACGATCTGGGCCTGCTCGGCCGCCTCGCGGTTAACCGCGCCGCTGATGTTGGCCCCCGCGACCTTGTCGCGCAGCTCGTGGGCCGTCATGGCGGCGCGCGTCGCGTCGCGCGAGCCGATGATGATGGGGTAGCCCGCCGCGCCCCAGCGCAACGCCAGCCCCGCGCCTTCCGGCCCCGTCCCGCCTAAAATCGCAATGGTCGGTTTGTCCATGTCATCCTCAAAGTTAATGATTTTGCTCAAATCTCGCCCACACGCCCGGCGCGCGCTCCAGCGCCTTCGCCATGATTTCACGCTCGTCCAGGAACAGCAGTCGGCGGTCCTTCATCAAGAGTTTGCCGCCCGCAATGGTATGGGTGACGTTGGAGCCGTCCACGCCGAACAGGAGGTGCCAGGGGACGTTGCCCGCCGTCAACGGCGTGAACGGGTAGTAGTCCAGCACAACCACGTCGGCCAGGGCGCCCGGCGCCAGGCGGCCCAGCGGCGCGCCGAACAACCCCTCGGCCAGGGCGCGGTTGTTGTGGACCGCCATCTGTACCACGTCATAACCGTCCATGACGCGCGGGTCGCCGTGGTGGACTTTATGCAGCAGATAGGCCGTCTTCATCTCCTGGAACATGTCGTTGGAGAAGCCGTCGTTGCCCAGGACGACCTTCATCCCGCCGCGCAGCATGGTCGGGATGTCGGCCACGCCCACGGCGTTGTTCATGTTCGAGCGCGGCTGGTGGCTGACCCAGGTCTCGGTCTCGCGCAGGCGGGCCATCTCCCAGGCGTCCACGCGGATGGCGTGGGCGACGATGGAGCGCGGCCCCAGCACGCCGTGGCGGTCGAGGCGGTCAATCGTGCGCAGGCCGTACTCGCCCTGCGAGCGTTCCTGGTCCGCCGACCCCTCAGCGGCGTGGATATGGAAGCCGACGCTGTCGGGTTTGGCGGCGGCGCAGCGGTCCAGCGTGGCGTCGGACAGGGTCAGCGCCGCGTGGAGGCCGAACAGGGCCGCCAACTGCGACCCGCCCTCCCGACGACAGCGCTCGATGAAGTGCGTGTTCTCGCGGATGCCGGCCTCGGCGCGTTCGGGGCCGTCGCGGTCGGTCACTTCGTAGCACAGGCAGGCGCGCAGGCCGGCCTGGCGCACGGCGTCGGCGATGACGTCGAGCGAGCCGTCAATGGCGTTGGGGCTGGCGTGGTGGTCCACGAGAGTCGTCGTCCCGCGCCGCACGGCGTCCACCAGGCAGACCATCGCGCTCCAGTAGACATCGTCCAGGGTGAGCGCCTTGTCCAGCGCCCACCACAGGCGGGCCAGGATTTCGGGGAAGTCGCGGGGGGCGGGGCCGGGGATGGCGAGGCCGCGCGCATAGGCGCCGTAGAAGTGGGTATGGGCGCAGATGGCCCCCGGCAGGACGAGCTTGCCGCCGACGTCCAGCCGCTCGGCCTGCGGGTACTGGGCCGTGAGGTCGGCCGTCGAGCCGACCGCCGCGACCCGGTCGCCCTCGATGAGGACCGCGCCGTCGTCAAGGACCCCGTCTTGTTCGTCAAACGTCACCACGCGCCCGTGGGTGATGAGCATACTGGCTCCTGGCAGGGGATTCTCGCGCCCGCATCATTCTAGCATAACAGGGGCGAAAAAGCGTAGTATAAGTCATCGCTCTGAAGACCTGTATCAAGCTGAGACGCGGACGCGGACGCCGCTGAGGGCGGCGTTGCCCGTTAGCTCGTCCAGCAGCGTCTCGTCCGTCAGGTCGTTGAGGCTCGCGCCCGTGTGCGCCTCGGCCACCGCCAGCCGCACGCCGCGCCGGTCGTGGCCCCAGCCGTGGGGAATGCTCACCACGCCCGGCATCACGTCCGCGCTCACTTCAAGCGGCAGTTCAATACAGCCGACCCGCGACCGGACGGCCACCCGCTGCCCGTCGGCCAGCCCGCGCGCCGCCGCGTCGTCTGGGTGCATGAGGACGGTGCAGCGGTCTGCCCCGCGCACCAGGCGGCGGCTGTTGTGCATCCAGGAGTTGTTGGAGCGCAGGTCGCGCCGGCCGATGAGGGTCAGGTCGAAGCCGTCGGCCGGGGCCGCGCCGTCGAAGAAGGCGGCCTGCATTCGCGCCAGGTCGCTCACCAGCGGCGCCGGCAGCAGGTCAATCCGCTTGTCGGCGGTAAACAGGCGCTCGGGCAGGCGCGGCTGGAGCGGCCCCAGGTCCAGGCCGTGCGGATTCGCCCGCAGCGTGTCCAGCGACAGGCCGCCCTTGCCATAGGGGCCGGTGCGCAGGCCGAAGTCGAGAATCATGGCCGGTGTCATCTGGTTGAGCGGGTGGGCGGCGTCGTAGGGACGCTCAGGCGTCGCCAGGCGCTCGGCCAGGGCGCGGTAGATCTGCCAGTCGTGGCGGGCGTCGGGGCCGGGGTCATACAGCGCGGGCGAGTACTTGGCCGTGTTGCGCACGGCCAGGACGTGGAAGAACACGTCGTAGTGCTCGGTCTCCAGGCCGGTCGTAGGCGGCAGAATCAGGTGGGCGTGGCGGGTCGTCTCGTTGAGGTAGATGTCAATGGCGAGCATGAAGTCCAGCGACTCCAGCGCGCGGTCCAACTGCCGGCCGTTGGGCGTCGAGAGGACCGGGTTGCCCGCCACCGTCACCAGCGCGCGGATCTGCCCCTCGCCCGACGTCGCCATTTCCTCCGCCAGCGTCGCCACGGGCAGCTCGCCCATGAACTCCGGCCGCCCCCGCACCCGGCTGCGCCAGCGGCCAAACTTCCCGGCGCGGGGGGCATCCACGGGGTCAAAGGCGGGCGTGGTGAACATGGCCCCACCGGGGCGGTCCAGGTTGCCCGTTAGGATGTTCAGGACGTTGATGAGCCACTGGCACAGGCCGCCAAACCGCTGGGTGGACAGGCCGATACGCCCGTAGCACACGGCGGAGGGGGCCGTGGCGAAGGCACGGGCCAGGCGGGTGATGGTCGCGGCGGGGATGCCAGTGACTGGGCTGACGCGGTCGGACGTGTAGTCCGCCACGATGGCCCACAGTTCGTCCAGGCCCGTGGTGAACTCGGCCAGCCGGCCAGGCCGCGCCAGCCCCTCGGCCAGAATCGTTCGAACGAGCGCCAGGAGCAGGAGCGCGTCGGTGGTGGGGCGGATGGGGATGTACTCGTCGGCGCGGGCCGCCGTCTCGGTGCGGCGCGGGTCCACGACCACCACGCAGCCGCCGCGCGCCTGTATCGCTCTGAGGCGGCGGTCCATGCCAGCCGCCGTCATGAGGCTGCCGTTGGAGGCCAGCGGGTTCGCGCCCAGCATCAGGAAGAAGTCGGTGCGGTCCACGTCGGGGATGGGCAGCAGGAACTGGTGGCCGAACATGAGGCGGGCCGCGAAGTGGTGGGGCAACTGGTCCACCGAGGTGGCGGTGAACACGTTGGGCGTGCGCAGGGCGCGCGTCAGTGTCGAGCCGAGCAGGCCGCTGCCCAGGTTGTGGACGTTGGGGTTGCCCAGGTAGACGCCGACGGCGGAGGGGCCATGCTCGGCCTGGACCTGCTTGAGACCGGCCGCCGCTTCGTCCAGGGCCTCGTCCCAGCCAATCGTCGCCCAGCCCGTCGCCGTGCGGCGCAGCGGCTGGCGCAGGCGGTCCGGGTCGGCGTAGATGTCCTGGAGGGCGACTGCCTTGGGGCAGATGTGGCCCTGGCTGAAAGGGTCGGCCTTGTCGCCGCGAATCGCGGTGATGCGCTCGCCCTCCAGGACGATCTCTAGCCCACACATGGCCTCGCACAGGTTACAGGTGCGGTAGTGGGTCCACGGGCCAGTCCGCTCGCTCATCGTGCCTCCTCTGCGTGTCCTGCCATCGGTCCGCGTGGAGATGTTAGCGCGAGGGGAGGCTCTTGTCAAGGCAGGCGGGATTTTGACAGAATTAACAGAATTGGCACAAGTGACAGGAGGCTCTTTCTGTGCATTCTGATAATTCTGTTAATTCTGTCGAAAAGGCTCTAGGCGGGGTACTCGTTCAGGCGGAGGCCGCGGGTGACCTGGACGGCGGCGTGGAGCACGCGGTCCGGCGTGTCGGGGGCCGTGGTGCAGCCGGGGCCGACGAGCAGCTTGCGCCAGCCCGCGTCGCGCACTGACGCCTCGATGTCGGCGCGGACCTCGCCCACACTCTGCCGCGTCAGCTTGACCTCGTTCATGCCGCCCATGAGGGCCGCCCCGGTCAGCCGCCGCGCCTCGCCCAGCGAGGGGGCGCTGTTCAGGTGCGACCAGCTAAAGACCTCGACGGGGTAGCCGGCGCAGCGGTCGAAGCGCAGGTTGAAGCCGTGGACGTGGGCGACGCGGACCATGCCCTCGGCCGCGCTGAGAAGGCGTAGGTCGTAGGGCGTCACAAAGCGGGCGAACTGCTCGTCGGTCAGCCCGCCGTGGGCCGGGTCCACCGCGCCGTTGATGGAGTAGAACACGCCGTCAATGCCCGCCGCCTTGACCGCCTCCACATAAGCCACCAATGTCTGGGTGATGGCTTCCAGGGCTGCGTCGCCTGCGTCGGGGTTGGCGAGCACCGTCTGGACTGCGCTCGCGCCGGCGCCACGCGCCAGGGTCTGGAGGGGGTTGAACAGCGTCTCAATGAGCGGCGTGTCGGGCAGGTCGCGGCGCAACTGGCGCAGGCAGCGCAGTTGCTGGTCGAACTGGTACGCGCTCATGGGTACGGGTTCAAAGCGGCGCAGGTGCTCCGCCGTGGTGACGTTCTCCACACCCTGGGGCAGCGGGTAGCGGTAGTCGTTCATCACCTTGAGGTAGTCGAAGTCATACGCCTTGAGGTAGGCGACGTGGCGGTCGGCCACTTCAGGGCCGGGCAGGTGCTCGGTGCCCAGGTGCAGCCAGACCGAGACGGGCAGCCGGTCCACGTCCTGCCCGGCCACGGCGGCCCGAAAGCGTTCCATCTTCGTCATCGAGGTCACAATGA
>CAZFUK010000084.1:0-13215 GCA_964522005.1 uncultured Anaerolineales bacterium
CCTGTGCACGCGCATCGTCGAGCTACGCGACGGCAAGCTGGTAGACTACGCGGGCAACTACACGTATTACCAGGAGAAGAAGCGCCAGGAGGCTCAGAACGGCCACCGAGTTTCTCACGTTGCGCTGTAGTCTCTGCTTCAGGCCGTCGCCGGCTTGAGCAGGTTCGATTGGGCGAGCGAGGCCGTCTCACGCACCAGGGCTGCCTCGCTCGCCAGGGCGTCCCCCACGACCCCCGACAACTCCACCAGGTGGAGTTCCCCGATGCGAAAGAGGGCGCAACAGCATAGCCAGTCATCGTCGCCCCGCACAAGCTCGCTCAGCCGCTCCCCCAGCGGGCGGCTCGGCAGCCCCAGTCGCTTACGCCCAATGTCGAGCACCTGTTCACGCGGCGCTTCGATCAGCGGGAGCAACAGTCCCTTCACCGCCTGGTCAATCAGCGTATCCAGCAATTCGACCGCCCGCGCGCGCTCCTCGCCCACCCCGCGCCCCAACGCTTGACGCACGGAGGCCAGAGCGGGGCCAGGGTGGAGGATACTGAGGAGGAGGAAAATACGGTCCAGGCCGGCCGCCTGCCGCGTGGTGAGCGCCTCCTCCAACAGACTGCCGCCTCCCTCGCCCTCGATGTCGGCATATAGCACGTAGAGCGCATAGGTCCGCTGTAGCTCGTCCAGGATGGCGCGGTGGATGGCTTTGACCTCACCCTCATGCCAGGCGATGGGGCGCAGCCTGGCCAACGCGCGGTAGACGGCGGTGCGCACCGCTGCGTTCGGCTCTTCGAGATGAGCCAGCAGCGTCCGGACCGCTTCGTCCGTGGCGAGGCGTTGCAGAACGCGAGGCACATACTCGCGCGCCGGCCCAAGTTCGCGATCCGACAGAGCGTCGGCCAGGAGAGGCTCAATCCCCGCGCCGTACTGACTCAACGCCTCCACGGCGGCGGCCGCCGTTGCCCTGTGTCCCAGTTTTCGGACGAGGTAGGGCGCGAGTTCGGGAACACGCAACACCCCGGCCGCCCGGATGGCACTGAGCTGAACAGCCTCATCGGGGTCATCCAACAGCGGCAGCAGCGGTTGATAGAAGGTGGGAACCTGGAGGACGGCGAGGACGCGTGCCCCCTCCAGACGCCGCTCCGGCTCCTCGCTGGTCAACAGGCCCTTGAGGGGGAGGGCCGCCTGCAAGATGCCGTCCAGGCCGCCATACTTGATGAGGCCGACGACAGCCGCCCCCTGCACCGCCGCACTAGGTTCATCCAACAAGGGCACGACGCGAGGGAGGGCCGCCTGGCCCAGGATGGCGCACCAGGCTTCAATGGCGGCCCCCCGCACCGCCGCATCGCCTGCCTCTAACAGCGGCGTGATAGGGTCCGCGTAGGCCGTGTTGCCGGGGCGGCCCAGGCGCCGTAGCGCCTGCTGCTGGACATCGTGTGAGGGGTGCTTCAGGAGCGGGGCAATCTGAACATCCCACGCCGCGCCGGCTGGGATGAACTGAAGGGCGTGTAGCACCAGGGATTCGTCGGGCTGCCGCAGCGCATCGGTCAGGACGTGGGCCGTCGTCTCGTCGGAGACGTTAAGGGCTTCCGCGTCGAAGTCGAGCCGCCGCTTACGCATGTTTTCGGCCAGCGCGTGTTGATAGTGCTGCCGGGCGTGGCGCAGCAGCAAGAGCCAGATCGCGACGAGGACAACGGCCACCAGCGACCACTGGGTCAGCCCCCAGGCAGGTACGCGGTCCATAGCCAGCAACACCAGTCCCAGCAGCCCATAGATGATGGGGGTCCCCACCCCCTCGAAGAACTCTTGCGCCTGGCGACCGAGGGCGGCCGGCACCGGTAGGTAGAGTACCTTGCGCGCTGTGTCGTCTATGGTAGGGTTGAAGGTGCTGTCCGACGCTTTGAGCAGGGTAATCGCCCACAGCGCCCCGCCGGTCACCATGACGAGGCCGGAACTCAGCCCGAGCGCCACCGGTAAGACCAGGAGCGCGGCGACGACGCCGAAGCGACGCAGGACACGCGGCACGACCAGCAGTTGCACAACCAGGGCCGCCAGGCCGGTCCAGAAATCCAGGGCGCCGAGGAAGGCGACCATCTGCGACCCGTTGTCGGTGAAGGCCGTCTGAAGCCCGATATACAGTTGGTACTCCGCGATGTTGGTGACGATGGTGACCAGGGCCACCAGCCCGGCGATCAGCCGCAGGAGGGGCGACCGTGCCAGGGCGCGCAGGTCATCCATGAGCGACGAGGGCGGGGCGTCGTCGGCTTCAGTGGGAGTAGCGGCCTCGCCCTGTAGCCGCCCCAGCCCCCAGGCCGCGACCAGGCAGCAGGCGAGGCCGACCATGAGTACGAAGAGAAGGTTCCTGGGGTCAAGGTCGTCGCCCACCGCTCCCAAAGTCGCGCCGGCGATGATGGTGGTCAGGGTGCCGGCGCCCGCGATAAACCCGAACAGACGCTTGCCCTGGCGGGCGTTGAAGGTCTGGCTGGCGAAGTTCCAAAACTGAAGATACGTGAGGCTCGCCACGACATCGTTGAAGACAAAGAAGCCGGCAAGGACGGGGAAGCTATCGCCGTAGGCCGTCTCGAACAAGACGCGAAAGCCGGCCATGCCGATGAGCATGAGCAGGTTGGAGCCGAGGACCAGCCGGGTGGGCGGGATGCGGGTGGCCAGGCGGTTGTACACGACGATGGTCGGCGCCACGACGATGGCCGGCAGAATGAACGTGAAGGGAACGGCGCTCGGCGGCAGCCCGCTCAGAAAGAGCGCGCTGCCGGCCGTTATCCCCACCGTGTACAGGAACCCCAGCGCCGCGATGGCGTAGAGGACCATCCATGCCACCGCCGCGCCTTCGCCGGGGTAGATGTTGAACAGCCCCCGCAACACCTTCAACGGACTGGCGGAGCGCAACACGGCTATTGCCCCACATCAATCTGAGGCGGGCAAGCGACACGTTCGGGTAGGCGCGCGGGCGAGAGCGCGGCACGCAAGAGTTCGCGCCGGCCCAAAGTTGGCTGCTTCACCTGCTGGTTCTGGATTCCCACCTGCTCCAGAATCCACCCGGCCGCCGTAGCGCCCGTTTCAGCGCCGCCATTCATATAGCCCTGGTACTGGTAGCTGCAGTGTTCACCCGCGAAGAACAGATTCCCGACGGGCAGGATCTCGGCCCCATGAATCGTCGTCCACTGGCCGGGCGCGTAGCTGGTGTAACTGCCCTTGGTCCACGGGTAGGTGGGCCAGTGGAAGCGGACGACCTGACCCGTAAAGGCCGCCGCCGCGCCGGGAAACGTCTGGTTGACCCCGGGCAACATGCGCGCCGCCTGTTCCTGCGGGGTGCCCTGCCCCACCGCCACGCCCGGTTGCCCGCCCGAATAGAGCGTCAACCCACCCACCACTGTGTTCTGCAGGCGGCTGTTGTCCCAGCACGACTGGTAAGGTTGATCACTGTAGGCGTTGCCCCCGAAACCCAGGTCACGCCAGACGCGCCGCTCGAAGCCCAGCATGAGCTTGGCGTTCGTCCCATAGGTCACCTCGTCAATCGCCTTATGCTTCCAGGGCGGCAGGGCGACGCGCAACGCCACTTCGCGCAGGAGGGAGAAGGGGAGGGCGAGCAAGACGATGTCGGCGCTGACATCGTGGACCGCGCCGTTGGGCTGGGCGAAGGTCAGCCGATAGCCGTTGCAGTCGGTGGTGATGGCTTCCAGTCGGTGCTCAAGCCGCAGCTGGCCCTCCAAGCGCTGCGCCAGGGCCACCGGCACCTGCTGGTTGCCGCCCCGCACCTTGTACCGCTCGTCACTCTCGCCGAGGGTGTGAAACCCGTCGGAGACGTCTAGCCCGATCAGAAAGAGCAGGTTGAGGGCGGATTGCTGGTCGCTGTCCAGACCGTACTCGGTCACGTAGGCGACCTCAATCATCTGGCGCAGCCAGCCGGTTGCCCCGACCTGCACGAGGTAATCGGCCAGCGTGGTACGGTCGAGTTCCCCGGCCCCGCCGTCGTTCTGGAAGTCAACCACCTCGCCAATTGAGTCGTAGTCGGCCTGCATGCGCGCCGCGACTGGGCGAAACGCTGCCACGACCTCGGCTTCGCTGTACCGCCGTCCTCCGAAGACATAGGTCTCCTGGACAAAGGTCTCCTCGCTTGGCCCTTTCGTATCCATCAACTCCAGCCCTAGCTCGGCCACCAGGGCGTGCATCTCGGTGTGGCCGCTATCAATGAATTCCGCGCCTAGCTCCGTCGCCAGACCTGGAGCGAGGACATCGTAGCCGGTATACATGCGACCGCCGATGCGGCCACTGCCCTCATAGACCGTAGCTCGGACACCTGCCTGTTTCAGCTTGTAGGCAGCGTTCAGGCCGGCGATGCCCGCGCCGACGATGGCAATGCGTGGGTCCAGCGCCGTCCGCCGGGGCAGCGCGGGGCTAGGTGGTGGGGGAGCTAACAGGCTGCCCAGGCCACCGCTGCCCAGGAGAACGCCGGCGGCGGCGGAGGACTTGAGAAACTGCCGTCTAGTCCAGCGCGCCTCGTCCGCCATGGCGACAACCTCATCCACGGGCGGGGCCTGGCGCTGGTTGGCAATCTGGGCCAGCCCGAGCGCTCGGCGCAAGGCGGCGAACAATGGCGTGCGGGCGCCGTGCGTCTGGGCCAACTTCGCTGACGTCATCTTCTTCATGTGACACTCCCTGGTCAGGCCGGTGATCTAGTTGGGCGGAACTTTCCGCCAACGACGGTGGGGGCGGGCAGGCTCATCGGGTGCAGGGCGCCGTGAGTGGCGGGCTAGCGTGAATTGGAGGGCGTCAGGCGGCGTAGATTGGCTACAGCTTCGTCGAGACGCTGGGCCAGCACATGAATGACGCCGCGCGCCAGTTGCGGCTGTTCGTCCAGCAACTCCCAGAAGTCAGCGTGATCTATGCGCAGCGCCGTCACATCCCCCACGGCAATGCAGTCGGCGGAGCGAGCTTGCTGCGAGATGACGGCCATCTCGCCGATGACGCCCCGCGCGGCGCGGCGGGCGACCTGGCCTACCCCTCGAATCACAATGTCAACCTCGCCGTCAACGATGATGTAGAGACAAGTGCCCAGGTCGCCCTGGCGGATAAACACCTCGCCGGCTTTGAAGTGGGCCTCGTGGGTGACGCGCGCCAGGGGGACGAGATCCTCACCATGTATGGCGGTGAATAGCTCGACGCCCTTGAGGAATAGCACTTTCTCGATGGTCGAGAGTGGCATCACGACTCCTGGCTAGTCCCAGATCACACATCACCCATAAGTGGCGGACGGTGTCAACGGGAGAGAACAGACAGCAGCGCGCTCACCCGACGCCGCAGGAGGTCGCCCTGGGCACGACGTGGTCTACCGGCCGAGGAGGCCGGAGGGCGGACGGCCGCGTGGTCCGGGTGGCCCCGTCGTTGCGTCTCCTCGGCCCGCACCAGGTCAATTCGGCGCTGGAGATAGGGTGAGAAGTGGCCCGCGTAGCGCTCCCACAACTCGGGCCGCCGCCAGTCGTCCTGCGTCACCCGACCGCGACAGTCCGGCGCGCCGCAGCGGCACTCGAACTCTGGACAGCCGCCGCCTTCGCTCATCGCGTAGTCGTAACATATTTCTTCGCCGGGGTGAATGTCGCGCAGGGCGACCAGGGCGATCTGACCCCGCAATCCGGCGTTGGGCGCGCACGAGTGGTTGACATAGTCAGGGATTTCAGGGCCAGACAACGCGATCTGGTAGAGGTTCTCTTCCACCTGGAGGGCGTGGTGACGCCGTTCGATGGGCAGGGCCGCCAACTCTTCGCCCGTGATGATGTCCCCGCCCCACACGGCCAGAACCTCGCCGGCGGCCACGGGTTCGCGGCAGAACACTCCATAGCCCGCCGTGGCCTCCGAGTGGCGCGCTTCAAGTTTTGTCGAGCAGTACGAGCAGTGCTGGCCGACCATCGCCATGTCTCCTTATGCCTTCTGCAATACGGCGATCATCCGACGGGACGCGGGAGAGGAGTCGAGCGGCTGGCCCAGGTCGTAGTCGCCGTACCAGCCGGCGACGCGCAGTGTGCCGGCCAACTGCGCCAGAAGCTCGATTTCCTGGGGTAACAGGAAGCGCTCCTCCGCGACGTCGCGGATGACCGTGTGTTGGCCGTGGTCGTCTACGTGAATCTCTAGTTCGACTCGCGCTACCCCACGCACAATGTCCGCCGTGGGGTGGTTGGTCGCCCAGACAATTTCGACGGACACGCCGTCGCGCGCCCCGTGGTAGCGGAACGAGCCGTAGTCGTGGAAGCCGCAGTCGCGCGGGTGCGTAATCTCTAGCACATACAGCCCGCCGGGCGTCAGGTTGTCGGCGATACAGCGGAAGTGGTGAATCAGGTCGGCATTCGTCAGCAGGGCGTCAATGCCGTCGAAGGGGCACATCGCGGCATCGACCGGCGTGGCGAGCCGGAAGTCGCGCATGTCGCCGGCGCTCCAGGCGGCGTGAACACCCTCGGCGGCCGCCTTCTCCTCGGCGAAGGCGATCATTTCGGGCTGGAGGTCGAGGCCGACGGCCCGGCCGCCATGGCGGGCAAAGTGGCGGGCGTGGTAGCCTGGCCCGCAGGCGACTTCGAGGAGCGACCTCATATCCGCCCCCGTGAAGTGTCGGTAGGCCTCGGCCACGAAGTCTACTTCGCGGCTCACGTCGCGGTTGAAGACAATGTCGTAGAGGACAGCCCGTTGGTACAGGCCGGTATATTCAGCCATGGGCGCTCCTGAGTAGAGTACAGTCTGGGCTACGAGGCCTAATGCTATGGGTGACAGCGTGTTACGCTGTCGTTGGAGCTACCAGGTCGGGCGGCGGCTGGGCCGTGCGCAACTCGCGGAGCGTGGCCTGGTCGAGCCGCAGGCGGCCGGGAACGTCAATCAGGTTGAGCCGGGCCATGCGCTCCGTCATCTTGGAGAACAGCAGCCGTTGGATGGCCGGATCGCGCGCCACCTGGCGCAGCGCTTCGGAGGGCACCTGGAGCAGTTGTGTTGGCTGCTCGGCCAGGACATCCGCCGTGCGGGGAACGCCGCTCAGCGCGGCGATTTCGCCGAAGAAGTCGCCCGCGTTGTGAACTTCCAGCACCCGGGGCGCGCCGTCCTCGACTTTGACCGCCGCCGTGCGGCCCGACAGGAGGAAGTAGGCCGCATCGCTGGTCTCTCCCTGCTGCACCACCGCCGTCCCAGGCGGCGCGTCGTAGACCCGGGCCGCGCTCATCAGGCGCTGGCGAAGCTCAGGGCTAAGCTGACCGAGGACTGGTAAGTGCAGGGCGAGGGCCTCGAGGTCGGCGTAGGTGGCGGCGCGGCCGCGACCCAGCCGTGGCGCTTGTGGCGCGGTCTTGAGCAGGGTGAGCATCTGCCGCCACTCAGCGCCGGGCTGACCCAACCCTGGCAGGACAAAGCTCAAGCCGGCCAGGCCGAGGAACAGGACGGCCACGCCCAGGAGCAAGGGACGCGGGTCTAGCACGTCGGCCAGCCCGACGGCGCTGATCCCCAATAGCGTGCCGAGGTTCCGAACGACGAAGACCGTGCTGAAGACGCGGCCTCGCATCTCGCGCGTCGTATTGCGTTGGACGATGAGCGGCGGGGAAATGTAGTAAGCCGCGTCGATCACATAGAGAACCGTGTAGAGCGCGATAGCCATCCCCACCGTTGTCACCCGAGAATACCCCATCACTGCGATACCGAGGCCCAAGAGGCTCAGCGACAGCCACTGGCCCTCGAACAGGCGATTGGCGAGGCTCGCCAGGGCGTAACTACCCAGGATGATACCAATCACCGGGATGCCTTCGAGCAGGCCGTAGTCGGCGGCGGTCGCGCCGAGGGAGCGCGTCGCGAAGGGCAGGTTGACCGCATTGAAGAAGCCTATCAGGGCACTGCCACCGAGGAGGACCAGCAAGAGGGAGCGAAGGACGGGCGTGTCCAGGGTGAACTTCAGCCCGGCGCGAACGTTGCGTGTGACACTGGCGACGTCCGTGTGCCCCGGCGTCTCCATCGGCGGCAGTTTCAACAGGGCGTTCAGCCCTGCCCCCAGGAGATAGGCGACGCCGGCGAGGTAGAAGGCCCAGGCGATGGGGAATTGGACCGCGATGAAGCCGGCGATCACCGATCCGAGGGCGGAGGCGCCGAAGGTGCTGGTGCTGAACAGCGAGGTCGCGGCGGGCCGGTCGTCGTCCGGGACCACGTCAGGCAGCACGCTGGCCTGGGCCGGCAGGAAAAACTGGGACAGCAGGCCGTTGAGCATCAAGACCGCGTACAGCCAGACCAGGTTCACCGACACCAGCCACGGAATCAGCATCACCAGCACGCCCACGCCGACGTTCACCGCGACCATGATGCGCTGGCGGTCGAAGCGATCCACCACCACCCCGGCGACCAGCCCAATCAACAGGCTCGGCAAGATGCTGGCGGCCTGTGTCAAGCCGACACTCAGCGCCGACCCCGTGACCTGGTACACCAGGAGCGCGGCGGCGATGCGAGTGATGAAGATGCCCGTTACGGCGATGAGCTCGCCCCCCCACAACAGGGCGAAGTTGCGGTGGCGGAAGAGGGCCAACGGCGCGAATAGCTCTGCCCTCTGTGTTGCTGTCCCCATTCTGCCTCCTAGAGGAACAAGGCGACTTACCGTTCGCAGTTGGTAACGGTGTTCAGTCCACTGCCCGGTCGGCAGGTATCCACGCCCGGGCCGCCATCGATGACGTCGTTGCCGCTGCCGGTCGTGATGCCGGCCGCCCCGGCGCCCGCTCGTACCGTGTTGTTGCCATCCCCCGCGTTGATCGCGTCATTGCCACCGCCGGTGGTGATGGTATCGTTCCCGCCCAGTGTCGTGACGGTCTTCGCGCCATTCCCTGTGCTGACGGTGTTGATGCCGCCACCCGCGTTAATGGTGTCTACGCCCGTTCCCGTTGTGATGACATCGTTGCCGCTGCCGCTGGTTACCGTGTTGTTGCCATCGCCGGCGCTGACGACATTGTCACCATTCCCCGCGTCGATCGTATCGTTGCCGCTGCCGGTGGTAATCGTGTCTATGCCACCGCCCGTCACGATGATGTTGCTCCCCCCGCTCGCGTTGACCGTGTTGTTGCCACCCCCGGCCAGAATGACGTCATTCCCGCTCAACGTCGTGATTCTGTCGTTGCCGTCGCCGGTCACGATGCAGTCGTTGCCGCCGTTGCCGTTGATCGTATCGTTCCCGCCGTTGCCGATGATGTAGTCGCTCCCGGTCGTACCGTTCATCACGTCGTTGCCGCTGGTTCCCTGGATCAGGTTGTAGGCGCTGGCGGGACCGGGACACTGGGCGGGCAGGGTGGGCCGACCGGACACTGTGGGCGTCGGCGTGGGCGTGCGGGTGGCGCTGCGGGTCGGCGTCGAGGTGGCGGTCGCCGTCCGCGTGGGCGTCGCGGTGGCCGTCGCGGTGGCTGTGGCCGTGGGGCTAGCCGTCGCCGTCGCGGTCGCCGTGACCGTGGCGGTGGGGGTGGCTGTCGGAGTCGCGGTGCCTGTCGGGGTGGCCGTCGGGGTCGCCGTCGCCGTCACGGGTAGCACACCGCACACCGTCAGCCCCCAGGACTTGAGCGTGCCCTGGTCGCTGGCGTAGAGGTCCTGCACTCTCAACTGCCAGACGCCGGTGGCCGTCTGTCCGTTCAGACTACTTAGGGCGCTCGCGGGCTGATAGGCGCCCGTGAAGGGGGCCGAACCGCTGGTAATCGAGACGGTCGCCTGATCATCGAGGATCGTGTTGGTGAAGTTATGCCCGCTGCCTCCCACCTGCGAGAACAGTTGCACGACCGTGCCCAGGGGGGACGTCAGGGAGGCCACGAGGTCGCTATCATACGTGTGGTCAATGGATAGTGAGACATTCACGTCGGCCACTGTCATGGCGGTGCCGATGGTCAAGCCCGACGTTGCTGTCTGGTTGTCGAGGATGGCCTGGGGCACATCGGCGCTGGTGTAGACGAGGCACTGATAGCCAGCCGGCAGCGGCGTCGGCGTGGGGGTCGGGGTGATGGTGGGGGTCGGGGTGACGGTGGGCCGCACTCCGACGACCGAGAAGTTGGCGGTGGCGCTCGTCGGGGTATAGAAGCCATCATTCACGATGCTCACGGCCACGGAATAGGCGCCCGCGACCAGGTCCATGACCGGCGTCTGGAACGTACCGTCCACATTGACGGCGACAGCATTGAACTGGTAGACGATGGCGTTGGCGCTGTTGCGTACGACAATGTCCACCCGCGCCAGCCGCAAGTCGCCGGGCATGCCATCGTCGGCCTGAGTCACCCGACCGGGTAGAACGACATCCCCCGCCTGAATCGTCGTTGGTCCGCTGTAGGCGACCGTCGCGTCTTCGGGGGTCAGCGTCAGGGCGTTGGGGAGCGTGGCGGTCGAGGGCGCGAAGCGGTCGTCCACCGGCCGCGCCAGGACGCCGCTCACGGGCGCGTCGGCGCTGTAGTAGGCATCCACGGTGTAGGTCCCGGCCGGCAAGCCCACCGTTTGCAGAATCGCACGGCCCTGGTAGTTGGTGATGCCCCAGGTGATGTACTGGCGCGTGGCGTCGCGCGCGACAAACAAGACGGCCTCTGAGCCAAGGGCATCGCCTGTTCCGGCGGTGAGGAAGACATCGTTGGTCGCGTCGCTATACTGACCAGAGGCGCCTGGCCCCAGCGTGAGCGTCGTTACCTGCTTGGTGATCGTCAACGTGTCGAAGGCGGCAGACGAGTCGTAGGCCGCCGTCGCGTTGAACGTCGCGCTCACCTCGTAATCCCTGGGCGTCTGGCGCAGTTGGAGGGAGGGACCGCCGTTCCCATTGACGGTCGCCACGCCGTTGCTGTCGGTCACGGCCGTGACGCGCTGCGCGCCGACGAGGAAGGTAACACTCTGGCCGGCCAGCGGGGTCAGGTTAGGACTGCTGCCGGTCTGCAACACGGCCTGGAGTACGGGACGGCTCAGGTAGGCCGCCGTGTGCGCCCCGGCTGGGCCGGGCAACGTCAGCGTCAGCGTGGTCGGGTTGGGCGGCGGTGGCGGGACGACCGGGCCGACGGTGAAGTACGCGCCGCCGTTGGTGGAGCGGCTGACCAGGCCCACGCCGTTGACCGCCTGGACGATGAAGACGACGGTGGCGGGCACGTTGGCGCCGGCCGGCGTGACCCACAGCTTGGGGTCTGAGCCACTCGGTTGGAGGTCGAGGGACTGCCACGCCCCGCTACACGCGCCCCCGCTCGGACAGGGCGCGGTATAGGTGACCCAGACGGCCTGGACGCCGGCCGAGCCGCCATCCACCTGGACGTTGAAGTCGGCCAGACCGCCCTGGTTAGAGGATTCGACACTGGTGATAGTCGGCGGACCCTCCACCGCTTCCGTGCCTGTATAGCTGCTGTAGAACAGCCGCACGTCGAGACCGCTGAACTGGCGCAGGCTGCCACTGGTGGAGTTCGGGCCGCTGGAGCGGTACTGGGCCGCTGTCAGCGCCAGACGGGTCGGGCCGCCCAGGAGCGCGTCCAGGTAGTTGACCGTCGTCAGCGCGGCGGGATAGAAGTTGGTCGAGCCAAAGGCGATGAAGCCACGGTCAAGCTCGGTCGTGGGCGCGCTGGTCAGCGGCGTGATGTTGGCCTGGTCGGTGTATGTTCCGCCTCGGAAGCCGACACCCCGCAACGTCTTGCCGGGGACGCTGACATCGTACAGGTCCAGGGGCAGGACGGGGTCCAGGGGGTTGGCGACAACTCCGCTGCCGCCTCTGACATACGACGTCGTAACCGTCCCGCCGCCGGCAACGTTCAGGGTGACGGTGGTCGGCGGGCTGAGGGTGGGCGTCAGGTGGATGATGCCGTTGGTGGCCGTGCCCTGGGGTTGGCCGACGGCCAGGGCGAAGGGCGCGCCCGGCCCGCTCGTGACTGCGTCCGCCCCGCGCACGACGAGTTGGTCGGCGGTGGGGGAATAGCGGACGCCAGGGACGTCTATGCGTAGCATGGGCAGGCCAAACAGCGTCGTCATCAACACGACCTTGTCATGGATACCGCGCGGCGTCGGTGTCTGCGCCTGGTACTCGCGTTTCGCGGCCATGAGCGCCTTGCCCAGGGGGATCGGACCGGACCCTGTCCGCAATTGGCGCGTGTAGTCAAAGAACAGGCGCTCGCTGTACTCCAGGAGTTCAGTGTCGCCGTAGGCGTAGCCGGTCGAGGCGACCAGGGTCGCCTGACGGCGGTTGAACGCCTGGGCCCAATCTACATCGGGGGTGACACCCACAATGGCATCCTCGCCGGGGATGTTGTAGCCGGCGTGACAGCCCAGGGCGATGATCAGGCTATTGCCGAAGTTCACCGGCGCGGCCAGCAGGTCGTCGGTGGTCAGACGCGAAGAGTAATCGGCGGCCAGCAGCCCGGCCGCGCTGAAGTGGCCCGCCAGGAAGACCACATCGTGCTGCGTCTGGAGGAGCGAGGTGCGCAGGTCATTGGCCCGCCAGGCGGTTGGGTCAGACGGCGCCAGCCCTTCGGGCTGGATACGCTGGGAGGGCGTGGTGTTGAGGGCGAGTTGGAGTTCCTGGCGGACCGCCGTGGCGGCGTCGGCTACGAAGTCGTAGCCGGTCACGAGCGACGACGACGGGTGGAGCACGCCGTCAGTGGCGATGTAGGCGTCGAGCATGGCCTTGGCCTCAGCCGCCGTCTCCACCAGCCGCCCGACCGCCAGGCCCGGCAGGGGGAAGCGGTAGTCGGTGCGCTTCACGCGGAGGCCTCGGCCGTAGCCGTCCTGGCTGAGCACCTGGCCGTTCTTGAGCGCGGCCTGGGAGGCGGTGATGTCGCTGACCGGCGGAACATAGCCGTTCTCGTTCGCCATACCGGCCTGGTCGGGGAAGCGCTCGAAGGGGATGACGCTGTCGCTGCCGATGAGCGTGACGTACTCCAGGCCCGGCTGGGCAACATGGTAGGCGTCAATGATGGCCTGGATTTCCTCGGCGACCAGGTTCTTGGCCGTCGGACACAGGGGGTTGTCATTGGCCTGAGCTAACGCCTGGGCGTAGCGCGGGTAGCGCGGCTGTGCGCCCACCTGCTCGCCCAGGTCCACCACCACGCCCATGACGTCCGAACGGGCGGCGAACTGCGCCAGGCGCGTCATCAGAGCCGTCTTCTCCTGATCGGCGGCGGTCGGGTCTGTGGCGGTGGTCGGGAGGCGGCTCAAGTCGGTGAGGATGACCGTCTTGAAGCTGCCGCTCTGGAGCGACCCATTGAGCATGGGAACGCTGCC
>CAZFUK010000085.1:0-5403 GCA_964522005.1 uncultured Anaerolineales bacterium
GGCGCAGCCGCTTCCGCCACCGCCACCCCACCGTGCCCGAGACCCTCGGCCGCCTGCGACAGCGCTACCCGAGGCACGCCCCGCTCGCGCTCGTCACCGACAGCCTACCCACCGACCAGATGCACGCCCTGCTGGCGCTGGGCGACGCCTATGTCTCGTTGAGCCACGCCGAAGGCTGGGGTCTGGGCGCTTATGAGGCGGCCTGGTTCGGCAAGCCTGTCATCGCCACCGCCCACCCCGGCTACCAGGAGTTCCTGCCGGCTGACGCCGCCTGGCTGGTGCAGGCCAGCCCCGTGCCTGTGCCTGTGGTGCCGGGCTGGGAGTCCTACTCGTCCGACCAGACCTGGCACGAGCCAAGCGTGGAGCACGCCGGCGCGCTGATGCGAACTGTCTTTGAGGACAGGGACCGCGCCGTGGAGCGTGGGCAGGCCCTGCGCGGCCATGTCGCGCGGGTCTTCGCGGCCGCGCCCATAATCCAGCGCCTAATCGCGGCCCTGGCTGATTGAGCCTATGATTCCCCGTATTTTCCACTTTGTCTTCGGCCTGAAGCCGACGCCGCAGCCGCTCCACCTGATGCACTACCTGTGCCTCGTCTCGTGCTTCCAGGTGAACCAGCCGGACGCGGTCTACTTCCACTATCACCACGAACCCTATGGCCCCTATTGGGACACGCTCAAGCCGCTGTTGATCCACCGCCGCGTCGAGCCGAACCGGCGTATCACCGACTGGCGCTATACGTCGCCCTATATAGACCCCTACCGCTACGCGCACCTGTCGGACTTCGCGCGGCTGGAAATCCTCCAGGCGTATGGCGGGGTCTACGCCGACCTGGACACGCTCTTCGTCCGCCCGATTCCCGACGACCTCCTGCGCCACCCCTTGGTGATGGGGCACGAGTTCCCTGGACCGGAGGGCGCCGAGGGGTCACTGTGCAACGCCTGGATTGCGAGCGAACCGGGCGCGCGCTTCGGGGACCGCTGGCTCGCCGCGATGCACGAGTCGTTCGACGGCTCGTGGTCCGGTCACAGCACCGTCCTGCCCTACGAGCTGGCCTGCGCCTACCCGGCGGAAATCCAGGTCGAGCCGGTAGAGCGTTTCTTTCGGATACCGCCCACGACCGAGGGGCTGACGGACCTCTTCGTGACAGAAGGGGTGGATATGGAGGCTCTCCTGCCGGGCGTACTGAGCCTCCACCTGTGGAGCCACCTCTGGTGGGAATGGCGGCGGGTGGACTTCTCGCCCTTCCATGCCGGCTGCCTGACACCGGCCTATGTCGCCCATGCGGACACACTCTATGCTCGGCTGGCCCGTCCATTCCTGACCGGCCGACGACCCCCGCCATACCAGTACAGTCTCGAGCGGCTGCGCGAGCGGTTGGTACAGCCGATGTATCGCTGGGCGAGTCGCCTCAGCCGACGTCTGACCCCGAGGAACTCACGCCCATGAAGGTTCTCTTTGACCCCCAGATTTTCCGTTGGGGACGCAACGGCCTGACCCGCTACTACGCCGGCCTGTACCACGCGCTTCGCGAGCGCGGCTTCGATGTGGACCTCCCCGTGCTCATCTCGGGCTGCCCTTACCTGAAGGGCCGCCCCGTGATTGACGCCACGGACGCCGTCCCGCGCGGTCGGCGGCGGCTGCTCCACGACGGGGGCCGCCTGGCGCGGTACCTGTACCATCGGCGCCTGGCCTCCCGGCGCTACGACGCCCTGGTGGTCACCGAACCGGCCTTTGACGACACCTTCCTGGCCTACGTGGGCCAGACGCCCTGGCTGATGGTTGTCCACGACACCATGACCGCCGCCTGGCTGCCGTATTGTCTCGTAGATATGCCGGGCGACAACCTCAACCGCCTGAGCTACCTCGCGCGGCGCGCGAGCCACGTCGTGTGTATCTCGCGGTGGACCCAGTCCCAACTTGTCGCCGCGACGGGGGTGCCGGAGTCGCGCACCGGTGTGGTGCTGTCGGCCAGCTTCCTGCGCCCGTCAGGACGCGCCCTGTCCCAGCCGCCCCGTCTGCCCGAACGGTATGTCCTGTTCGTGGGGGCACGCTCGCTGCGCAAGGGCTTTCATACCCTCGTCCAGGCGCTCGGCCCTCTCTTCCGAGACGACAAGAATCTCCACCTGGTCTGCGCCAGTGGCCCCTTCAACGTCTGGGAGAGGGATTTCCTGGACCACGAGGGACTGGGGGACCGCGCGCTAGCCTGGCACGCGACAGATGACGAACTGATCCACCTGTACCAGAACGCCCTGTGCCTCGCGCTGCCCAGCCTGTCGGAAGGCTTCGGCTTCCCCGTCGCCGAGGCGTTGCAGTATGGCTGCCCCGTCGTGACCTCGAACACCACGTCGCTGCCAGAAGTGGCAGGGGAGGCCGCCCTGTACGTGGACCCCACCGCCACCGACGCGCTGCGCGAGCAGCTTCGCCGCGTCGTCGGGGACGCCGCTCTGCGCGAGCAGTTGCGCACCGCCGGGCGTGCCCGCGCCGCCCAGGCGCTTGACATTCGGCGCTGGGGCGACGAGATGGCGGAGCAACTGCGCCGCCTGGCGCGGACGCCTCAGAGCGGCTGAAATGAGTTGACCCTCCATGACCTCATCGTCTGCTTCCCTTCGTCAGATCAGCGCGGCGGCCGTGGGCCTGTTGCGGCCCCGGCAGCGCGTCGCCGCGCTCCAACTGGTCGTGGGCGTGGTCGTCGGCGCTGTGCTGGAATTGATGCTGGCCGCCGCCGCCTACTACCTGGCCGCCTTCCTCACCGGGGGAACCCTGCCTACGGAAGGTCTGGCCCGCGCCCTCGGCTGGTCGCCCTTTGGCCTGGGCGTCGCCGCCTTCGTCGCGCTGATCACCCTGCAATTCATCGTGCGCGTGGTCTACGCCCGCCAGGTGGCCGCCTTTATCCAGGACGTGCAGCGCTCGCTGACGCTGCGGCTGGTGCGCGGGTATCTGCGCCTCCCCTGGCTTGAGTTCCAACTCCGCAACCGGGGCGAGATGCTCAAGCACTGCACCATGAGCGCCTCCGATACCGCCTGGATCTACCATCACCTCCTGGCGCTCCTGGCGGCCACGGTGTCGTGCGTCGCTTTTATCGCGGCGCTCATCGTCCTCAACCCGCTCGGCTCCCTGGTGATTCTGGTGGTGTCCAGCCTCCTGGCCGGCCTGCTCTACCGTGTGTTCCACCTGCGCCTCACCCAGGTGGGCCAGGTCCGCGCCCAGGCCGCCGAGGGGTTTCACATCTGGCTGTCCGAAGCGCTGGGCGCGTTCAAAGAGATACGCATCTACGGGGCCGAAGACCTGTTCATGGGGCGCATCCGCGCGGAGACGGACCGCTTTCGGACCGCCAACGAGACGCTCGATACCTTGCGCGCGCTGCTGCCGGGTCTGCTCCAGTACCTGGGCCTGCTGGGGTTGCTGCTGGTCATCGTGGTTCAGCAACTCCAGGGGCGGGGCGGCGACGTGCTGCCCTACCTGGCCTTCTTTGCCCTGGCCGCGCGCCAACTCCTGCCGTCCCTGGGCCTGATTCTCCAGAGCGTTACCCATTTCTACGGCATGGTCGAGAACATCCTGCTCGTGTCGGGGGAATTGGCGGCGGTGGAGTCGTCTACGCCGGCCTCAGACACCCCGCGCCAGCCGGGCCGGCCCGTTCGCCTCGTCGGCATCCGCCACAGCTATGGCGACCGCTCGGAGGCGCTGCGGGGCGTGTCGCTGGACCTCCCCGTCGCCGGACGCTGGACGGCCATCACCGGGCCGTCCGGGTCGGGCAAGAGCACGCTGCTGGATGTGCTCACGGGTATCCTGACGCCGCAAGCGGGCACGGTTCAGTTTGGCCCCAGCGCGGTCGAGGACCGGGCGGCCATCGCCTATGTCCCCCAGCAGGCCGCCCTGTTGGACGGCAGCATCCGCGCCAACGTGGCGTATGGGCTGCCCGAGACCGACGAGGCGGGTATCCGCCGCGCCCTGGACGTGGCGCAACTCACCGAGTTCCTGGCCGACCTACCGCAGGGGCTGGAGACCCGCGTCGGGGAGCAGGGGGTGCAGATTTCGGGCGGGCAGCGGCAGCGCATCGCCATCGCCCGCGCCCTCTACCGCCAGCCCGACCTGCTCGTGCTGGACGAGGCGACCTCGGCCCTCGACGAAGCCACCGAGCAGCGCCTGTTCGCCGCCATCCGGCGCGAGTGCCCGACGGTCTCCGTCGTGTATGTCAGCCACCGGCCCTCCAACCTGTGCTTCGCCGACGAGGTGTACCACATGGGCCAGGGAGAGATGCGCGAGGTCGCCCATGACCCGTCGGCCTGACCTCTTGTTTGTCTCGCCCGTTGTGCCACAGGCGGGCGGCGAGGGTCGCGCCATGCGCGCCCATGCCTGGCTCACGCGGCTGGCGCGCGACTACCGCGTGCATGTCCTGGTCCTCGCCAAGCGGCCTACGGGGCGCGAGTTGGCGGGGTCAGGGGGGGGACCCAACGACCTGGCGGCCTCGCTGCGGGTTCTCGACGCCTCGGCCGGCGTCCGGCGCTCCCCTGCCGCCCTCACCCCGCGCGCCGTCTTCGAGCGGGTCTCGCCCTGGGTCACCGCCACGCCCCGTTTGCGGGCCGAGATCGCGGCCTACCTCGCCGACAAGCCCGTCGAGCGCGTTCTCGTCTTCCGCCTCTATCTGCATGACCCAGCCTGGTACGCCGCCCGCTGCGCCGGGCTTCCCGCGCCCGAACTGGACCTGGACGACATCGACTCGCTGACGCGGCTGAGCGTCGCCCGCGCCCTGCTGCGCCACGGTCGGGCCAAGAAGGCCCTGATCGAACTCAGCCTGGCGGCTCACGCGGCGTGGACCGAAAAGGCTCTCCTGAGCCGGTACGCGCGCCTTTACCTGGCCGCGCCGGAGGACGCGGTCTGGCTGCGGCAGCGGCTGGCCCACCCGGCGGTCGAGGTCTTCCCCAACCAGGTCGCCGGCCCGCCCGACCCCGTCGCCCCCGCGCCCGCGCCGCCCTTTCGGCTGTTCTTTGTCGGCAACCTGGGCTACTTCCCCAACGAAGAGGCCGCGCTGGTGCTGGTGGACCGCGTCGTACCGCATCTGCGGCAGCGCATGCCGTGTCCATGGGCGCTGACCATTGTTGGGCGCGACGTGCCGCCGTCCCTGGCGGCGCGCTGTCGCAGCATCCCGGAAGTGACCTTGCTCGCCGATGCCCAGGACCTGACGCCGTTCTACCGCGCCGCGCACGCCGTCCTGGTTCCCCTCACCAGCGGCGGCGGGACGAAGTTCAAGACGCTGGAGGCCATGCTCCACGGCCGCCCGGTCATCAGCACCGGACATGGGGTGCGCGGCCTGGCCGCCACGCCGGGCGAGCACTACTGGCCCGCCGAGCGCCCGGAGGAGTTCGCCGCTGCCTGCGCCGCGCTCGCTGCCGACCAGCCACGGGC
>CAZFUK010000085.1:5503-13125 GCA_964522005.1 uncultured Anaerolineales bacterium
CGAGGCTTTCGCCCCGCTCTACCACCTCGACGCGCCGCCCACGCTTGGCTCGGCCTATACGGTTGGGCTGGTCATCACGCTCTATAACCGGCCTGAGTACCTGGCGCGGACGCTGCGCTCGCTGCTTCAGAGCGACCTGAGCCAGACGGTGGTCATGCTGGTGGACGACGTGAGTGACCAGCCTGAGGCGCGGCGACTGGTGGAGCGCTTCAGCCACCCCCAGGCCCCCATCCTCAAGGCCCGCCGCGTGGCCTTCAGCGACGAGTACCCGCGCCCGGAAACCATCAGCCAGAACCTGCTCTTCGGCTGGTCCTACCTGGCGAGCGCGGTGGGGCTGACCTACTTGAGCAATCTGGACGCGGACATGGTCGTGCGACGGACTGGATGCCTAAGCTGGCCGCCACCCACCGGCTCATCGCCCGACAGGACGGGCGCTTTCTCCTCACCGGCTTCAACACCCTGGACTACTATGTCACCGCCGCCCGGCCCGGCTACTACGAAAAGATGAGCGTGGGCGGCGCCAACCTGTTTTTCCGCGCCGAGGAATTGACCTCCGTCGTAGACACATGTTGGCGCTACCGCGCCGATACCCGGCTCATGACCTGGGACTGGAGCCTAGTGCGCCGTCTGGCGGCGCAGGGCTATCGGTTCTACGCCGTGCGTCCGTCGGTCGTCCAGCACATCGGCGGGCAGGGCGTGAACTCCGACGAGTTCCGCTTTGACTTTGCGCTAGACTACTCCATCCCCTACCATCGCCTCAATACGCGGCTGTGGCGCCTGATCCGCCTGTACCGCGACCTGAAACTGGGCCTGGCCCGCGCCCGACACCGCGCCAAGGCGTGGCTCAGGTGACGAGCGGCCCCAGTAGGGACAATCCATGAAGGATTCCTGCTGTCTTTTTTGGCAGCGCTGGCACAAATAGACCTAAGACTGCTAGACAAATGCCCCTCCTTGTTGTATAATGTGACAAAGCTAACTCTACGCCTGCCCTCACCCTCGCCGCCCCCTGGATAACCGATAAGGAGGTCACATGCCGCGCCGCGCCGCCGCGCTCGTGTTGTTGAGCCTGGGCCTGCTCGTGCTGCTCGTCGGCCTCCCCAGTCTGGTCCACCCGACGGTCGCCGCGTTGCCCGCGCAGCCGACGGTCAGCCTGGAGAACGGTTCGCTCTACCTGCCGCTCATCCTCCGCCGCTCGGCGGCCAACGCACCGCCGGCCACCCCGTCACCCACCACCCCGCCGACCGCCACCGCCTCGCCCACCGCCACGCTCCCACCAACGGCCATGACACCCACCGCTACGCCACCGGCCCCCGCGCCCCTAGGCCAGAGTACGTGGGCGTTCGTGCCCAGGATGAGCGGGCTGCCAGGCAGCGCGGTGAGCAGTTCGACCGCCATCACTGCCCAGAACGTGGGCAGCGCCAATACTAGAATCGCCATCCTCTACTTCGCGGAAAACCAGGGCTTCTGCCCGCCCCAGGCGGCCCAGCCTTTCCGGCTCGACTGTAGTGGCTTCTTGATGCCGGGGGCGAGTTGGAGCTGGCTGTCGTCTAGCGCCACCAAGAGCGCGGTCGTCTTCAGCTTTGATCCGTTTCCCGTGTCCAATCCGGACTACTACCAGTGCGCGAACCTGGATGCCCTCCGCCGCACGACCCCCTGGCCCACAGGCTGGCCGGGCGTGACCTCCCAGTTCCCGTTTGACTGGTCGCCCTTCCACGGTGAGCCTATCGCGGTGACGGTGCAGCACGCATCGCCGGGCAATACGGATCCCAGTGGGGTGATGGTGAGCGCTTATACAGGGGTAAGCGCGGCACAGCAGACCGTCTATGATCCCTTCCAGGCGGGGTATGTCTACCACGTGCCTGTCGCCTTCAGCGGCTACAGTGGGTTCAACTCGTGGCTTGCCATTCAGAACAGCGGCTCCGAGTGCACTGACGTCGAGGTGTGGTTCAAGGCGCAGGATGACTGTAGCCACGTGCAGGTGTGTGAAGTGCTCCAGCTCGCCCCCGGCTATACCGCCGACTTCAACGTGTCAGCGTGTGTCGCGCCCGGCTTTGTCGGAACGGTAGACCTTCGCTCGTCCCAGCCCCTGAGCATCGTCGCCTCGCACGTCGGGCCGAATGTTGAACGCGCTGAGACGGCTGCCCCCCAGCACCACGGCCAGATAGTGAACGGCGAGTGGACGGCCATCCACGCGCCCGCCTCGGGCCTGTATGCCCCGCTCGTCTACAGTCAGCCCCCCTGGCAGACCCGCGTCCACGTTCAGAACTCATCGTCTCTTATCGCGGCGGACGTTACACTGACCCTGCTTAACGCGGCCGGGGAGAGCGTGGGGCAGATGACGCAGTTGCTCTGCCCGCGTGGAAGTACCGGCTTCGACATTCGGAACGAGGCGGTGAAGGCGGTGCGCGTCGAGGGGGTGGCGCACGAGGGCGAGCCGGCCGCACCCATTCCTGTCAACGGCAGCGTCGAAATCAGCCTCTCCCCCTCGCCCTTCATCCCCCGCCAGACCATGTCATATGAGCTGATGGCCGCTACACCCGGGTATACCTGGGGGCAGGGCGCGGACCAGGCAATGGGAACGGCCCTGGTCAGCCTGCCTCGTGTGCAAAAGCATAGCCTGGAGGAGAGCCTTCTGACGCGGGTGGCCCTCCAGAATACGGCGTCAGGCGCCGGCCCAATGCAGGTCGCTGTCCTCGCCTACAACTTAGGCGGGTTAATGGGGTACGAGTGTGTCAGCCTGACGGGGAATGAGGTGAAGTACATTGACGTGAACGACCGAGACTGGCTGCCCCCGGATTTCAGAGGCTCGCTGGTCATCAGTGCGACGCACTGGGAGCGGCCAGCCGGGGCGACGGCGCCGACCCAGGTGGGCCTGATAGCCACTCTGTCGGAGCAGCTTCAGTTGGCCGACCCGTCGGCGCCGCGCGATCAGGCCTGGGCCGTTGCTGGCGTGCAACTGCCGCCCACCCCCGGCCTCGTCGCCCGTGAAGGGTTGAGCATTGTCTGTCCTGCGCCGACTCCCACGCCTGGCGATTGACCAGGGCGCCGAGGAGGCCGCTGAGGGCGTGGAGGGGAATCGGGTGACCTCCTCCGCGCCCTCAGCGGCCTGTGCGGTACAGCGACGGCTGGCGGCGAGCGGGCTCAGGCGTCGTCGCGCCAGCGATGCTGCGGGCTGTAGCCCAGCAGCCGCCGTGCCTTGTCAATGGACCAGGCGGTGGTGTGGCCGGGCATGGGCTGGCGAATCTCGACTCCGGGCAGATGGGTCCGCAGTAGCTCCTCGGTCGGCTCCTCCCGCAGCGTGTCCGCCGCCAGCACGTTGAACGCTTCAAAGCCCAGGTCCTCGGTTTCCAGCGCCAGCCGGCACGCCTGCGCCACGTCCCGCACGTCCACATAGCCCCACAGATTGGTCATGTGTTGCTGGACATCGCCTCGAATGCGCTCGACCATTTTGGCCGCCTCGCCCGGCAGCGCCACCCAGTGGAAGCGCATGGCCGCCACCGACATCCCTGTCTGGCGGTGGAACATGGCCGCCGTACTCTCGTCCACCTCTTTGGACAGGGCATACGGGTCCTGGCCCAGGAAGGGGTGGCCCTCGTCCACGGGCGCGTAGAGCGGCGCGAAGGGGTGGCGGGCGTAGGCCATGCCGATGGCCGAGACGCTCGACGCGATGACGGCGCGCTGGACCCCCAGGTTCGCCGCTGCCTGGAGGACACAGAACGTCGCCTGCGTGTTGTGGCTGAACGTCTCTTCGGGTGGGCGCTGGCCGGGCGAGGGGAAGGCCGCCAGGTGAACCACGGCGTCGCAGCCCTGCATGACCTCGCTGATGGCCCGCACCTGGTGCAGATTGACGTTGAAGTACTGCGAGGCGGCCATCGCCTCGGCGCCTTCGGCGGTGTCGTCCACCCGCAGTGGCGCGCGGTCCACGTTGACCACCGTGTGGCCGTGCTCGACCAGGTCCCGCAGGACCCAGCGGCCGACCCGCCCGCTCCCACCTGTCACCAGAATGCGCATAGACTTCTCCCCTGGAAAGATGTGGCGTTAGTTTAGCCCGAATCGCCGGAAGTGAGTAGAATCAACCTATCGGCAAGACGGGAGAGCACCTTGAACAATCTGGATTCCTTGGCTGACAAAATTCTGGCCGGGCTGGACCACAAGAACAGCGCGCGCGAGGAGGCGCTCAAGCTGTCGCGCCTGCTGGTGCAGCACGCCTCCAAGACCATCCGCGCCGTCCACCGTGAGGAGTGGGACCAGGCGAACGAGCTACTGGGCGAGGCGGGGGCGATTGCCCAACGCCTCAAAGCGGCGACGGCCGCCCAGCCCGAACTCTACTCGGCGGGCTACGCGCAGGACGCCCTGAAGGAGTACGCCGAGGCGCATATCACGCGCGCCCTGGCCCGCGAGGAGGATCTGCCCGACCCCGACGCGCTGGGCGTCGAGTACGCCGCCTACCTGAACGGCCTGGGCGAGGCCATTGGCGAGATGCGCCGCCACGCCCTGGACCTGATTCGGCGCGGCGAGATTGGGCGGGCCGAGCGGCTGGTCGAGGCGATGGATGAAGTCTACGGCTTCTTGACCACGGTGGACTACCCGGACGCCGTCACCAACGGCCTGCGCCGCACTACCGACATGGTGCGCGGCGTCACCGAGCGCACCCGTGGCGACCTGACGACGGCCGCCCGCCAGGAGCGCCTCCAGGCCGCCCTGCGCGACTTCGAGCGCAAGTTCGGGGGCGGTCCTATTGCGTAGTGCGTATTTCGTATTTCGGAAACCGGCCGCTTCTCCCGAAAATACGCATTACGCATTACGCATCACGCACCACGGACTATGCTATGCCAGCCTCTTCTGCCCCCCGCCCCATGATCCGCGCCAGCGACGTGGGCCGCTACGCCTACTGCGCCCGCGCCTGGTGGCTAACGACGGTCAAAGGCGTCCCGACCGAGCCGACACGGCTGGCCGCCGGGACGGAAGCCCACCTGCGCCACCACCGCCGCCTGCGCCTGGGCCTCTGGCAGCGCTACGCCGGCCTGGCGCTGTTCCTCCTGGCGGCGCTACTGGCACTCTATTTGCTGCTCCGCTGATATAACCCCAACCTCTTTAAACAAGGAGACGGCTATGACAACCCAGGCCGACTTTACCCCTGACGAGTGGCAGACCATTTTGACGTCGCCCACGGTGGTGGGCGCGACGGTGATGCTGGCGGCCGTCAGCGGGCCGATTGGCACGGTCAAAGAGATGATCGCGGTGGGCAAGGCGGTGGCCGAGGTGGTCGAGAAGGGCAGTTCCAACAGCCTCGTCCAGGCCCTGGCCCAGGACGCCAAGGCGCGTATCGAGGCCCAGAAGGCGAAGCAGCCGGGCCAGGAGGTCAAGCTCGACCCGGAGATAGAGCAGCGCATTAAGGGCGCCAAGAGCGCCGAGGCAGCGCGGGCCGTGCTGATGCAGGAGGTGGGCGAGGTGGTGGCCCTCGTGGCGAGCAAGGCCACCCCCGACGAGGCGCTGGGCTTCAAGCAGTGGCTGATGGGCGTCGCGGTGCAGGTGGCGCAGGCGGCCAAGGAGGGCGGCTTCCTGGGCTTCGGCGGTACGCAGGTGAGCGACACCGAGAAGACCGCGCTGACCGAACTCAGCGGTGTGCTGGGTGTACCCGGGCCGGCGGCGTAACGAGTTTAGTTCGGGAATCACAAAGGTCACGAGGACACAGGGACACGAAAGAGGGGGGTCATGCTCCCCTTGGTGCCTTGGTGGCCTTGGTGGCCTTTGTGATTCGTACAGCCCCGATGCGTAGGGCCTGAATTGCGTATTTGGCCCACCCGTCTTACAATTGGGCCTAATAAACAAGAGACTGGAGACTTGGTGACATGACTGTTGTGACTCACCAGTTGCCCCGCTGGGACATGACCCCCTTCTTCCCTGGCCTCGAAGCGCCCGAGTACCAGGCCGCCTTCCAGGGCGTGATACAGGGTATCGCCGACCTGGCCCAACTCTTCGAGAGCCACGGGATTGACAAGCGCGACGCCACGCCGGTTGATGCCGCCGTGGTCAAGCAGTTCGAAACGGTGGCCGAGCGGCTGGGCGCGCTGTCCGAGAGCAGCCGAACCGTCTTCTCGTATACCCAGAGCTTCATCGCCACCAACTCCCGCGACAACCTGGCCCAGGCCAGGCTGAGCGAACTCCAGCAGCACGCCGTCAAGCTGTCGCAGTTGAACACGCGCTTTACCGCCTGGCTCGGCTCGCTGGACGTGGAAGCCCTCATCCAGCAGTCGGCGGTCGCCGCCGACCACGCCTTCCTGCTCCGCAAGGCCAAGGAAGAGGCGGCGCACCTGATGTCACCCGTCGAGGAGTCGCTGGCCGCCGAGTTGGGCGTGTCCAGTGGGACGGCCTGGGCCAAGCTGCACGGCAACGTCACCTCGCAGCTCACCGTGCCCCTGGCGGTCGAAGGCGAGACGCGGCTGCCCATGAGCATGATTCGCGCGCTGGCGACAGACCGCGACCGCGACACCCGCCGCCGTGCCTACGAGGCGGAGTTGGCCGCCTGGACGACGGTCGCCGTGCCGCTGGCCGCCGCCCTCAACAGCATCAAGGGTGAGGTCATCACGCTGGCCCGCCACCGCCGCTGGGCCTCGCCACTCGATGAGGCGCTGTTCGACAACAACGTGGACCGCCCGACGCTGGACGCCATGCTGGGCGCCGCCCGTGACGCCTTCCCCCACTTCCGCCGCTACCTGCGGGCCAAGGCCCGTCTGTTCGGCGCGTCGCAGTTGCCCTGGTATGACATCTTTGCCCCCGTTGGTGTCAGCCAGCAGGTCTGGGAGTACGGCGACGCCACGCGGTTTATCGAGGAGCAGTTCGGCACCTACTCCCCCCGCCTGGCCGACTTCGCCGCCCAGGCCTTTGCCGAGAACTGGGTGGACGCCGAGCCGCGCGAGGGCAAGCGCGACGGCGGCTTCTGCATGGGCGTGACGCCGGGCGTGTCGCGCATCTTCATGAACTACAAGCCCGCCTTCAACAGCGTTTCGACCCTGGCCCACGAACTCGGCCACGCCTACCACAACCTCAACCTGGCCCAGCGGCCGCCGCTCCAGCGCAGCAGCCCGATGGTCCTGGCGGAGACGGCCAGCACTTTTTGCGAGACGATTGTGTTCCAGGCCGTGCTGCGCCAGGCCAGCCCGCAGGAGAGCCTGGCGCTGCTGGACAGTTCGCTCCAGGACGCGACCCAGGTTGTAGTGGACATCACCAGCCGCTTCCTGTTCGAGCAGGGCGTGTTCGAGCGGCGGGCCAAGCGGGAACTGTCCATTGACGAGTTCAACGAGCTGATGCTCGACGCCCAGCGCCAGACCTACGGCGACGGGCTGGACCCGAATCTGTTGCACCCGTACATGTGGGCCGTCAAGGGCCACTACTATAGCTCGGCCCGCTCGTTCTACAACTACCCCTACATGTTCGGCCTGCTGTTCGGCCTCGGCCTCTACGCCCTCTATCAGCAGGACGCCGACGCCTTCCGCGCCGGCTACGACGAGTTGCTGGCCTCGACCGGCATGGCCGACGCGGCGACCCTGGCCGGGCGCTTCGGCATTGACATTCGCTCGAAAGCGTTCTGGCAGGGCAGCCTGGACATCGTCCGCCACGAC
>CAZFUK010000086.1:0-13090 GCA_964522005.1 uncultured Anaerolineales bacterium
GTAACACAGATCAGACCTGGGCAAAGGTCAACTGGTCTGGCCATCAAGCGTGGGTGATGACGCAGTACTTACGCTGCGACGGCGCCCTGGAAGACTTGACAACTGCTGATGAGACGCCTGAAGCAGACGCTGCGTCGGCTGCTTCCCCGAACGACTCAGCCTCGTCCTCTTCCGTATCGGACGACCCCGCGATTCCACCGCTGGCGCAAGCCATGTACGACGCGGTGAATGCGGTTCGCGCTCGCTTTGGTTTACCCGCCTACAGCCTCGACCCCCGCGCGCTTGACGCGGCGCAGTGGCAGGCGGACGACATGGTGGCGCGCCGCTATTTTGCCCATAACACGCCCGATGGGCGGCGACCGGCGGACCTGATGCGCGAGCGGGGGCTGCCCTGCCCCGGCTGGTGCGGTCAGAACATTATCATGGGCATGACGCGGGACGAGATCGGCTATAGCATCCAGTGGTTCATGAACTCGCCCGTCCATCGGGCTAACCTGCTCAGCCAGCGTTATAGCGGCATCGGCATCGGTGTCGCCCAAACGCCCTCCGGCACGCGCTACTACGTTCTGAACTTCTTTGGTGACTAGCCGCCCTCGCTAGACTACGCCAACTACACAAAGGGAGCGGAGGATACGCGCAACGTATCCTCCGCCCTTTTTTTGCGAATTTTCGTCATTGCCTGCCAAACGCGAAACTTTTTCGCCTCTCAAACGTTATAGTATATTACCACGGCAGGATTCAAATCTTGCCGTACAGGCCCAGTAGCCTGGGGAAGCCGAGGGCGGCTGAAGACTGCGGAGATGAAACCGTCGCCCCCTTGGCCGGCCGCTGGGCGTGGCGCTATGGCTCACACCACAAGGGCGTGGCGATTGCATAGCAGTCACAACAACGGCGCGAGACGACCACGCACAAGGCGTGGCTCGGTCTCGCGTCTCCCATTTCAGTAGTCGGTAGGTGGTAGTCAGTAACTGGTCCCTGACTACCGCCTACTGACTACTGACTACT
The DNA here is from genome assembly GCA_964522005.1 of uncultured Anaerolineales bacterium. Classification (GTDB taxonomy): domain Bacteria; phylum Chloroflexota; class Anaerolineae; order Epilineales; family JAHCIE01; genus JAHCIE01. The sequence continues at coordinate 1,006 of CAZFUK010000086.1, forward strand.
GACTACTGACTACTGACTACTGACCACTCACCCGACGAACGAGTACCACGCCTGGAGGTCAGCCTCCAGGTTTTTGTTTTGAGCTTCGAGGGCCTCGTAGAGGCGGGCGTTCTCGATGGCGGTGGCCCCGATCTGGGCCACGGCGGTCAGGAACTCGGTCTCGTCGGGGGTGAAGGTGTACTCGACAGCGGTGTAGACGCGCAGGACGCCGATGGCCCGCTGGTGGATGCGCAGGGGCAGGGACACCGCCGAGACCAGGCCCTCGCGCAGGGCCGCCTCGCGATACTGGAAGTCGGCATCGGTGGGCACGTTGGCCGTGGCGATGACTTCGCCCGCCAGCACGCGGCGGTCCAGCGGGCTGCTGCCGACGTTGACCGACCCCTTGCGGATGTACGCCTCGCTCAGACCGTAGGCGGCGACCAGGGGCAGGGCGCCGGTCTGGGGGTCTAGCAGGCGAATCAGCCCCGCGCGTAACCCCAGGTCCACCACCGTGCGTTCCAGCACGGTGACCAGGACGTCGGCCAGCTTGAGGCTGGAGCCAACCGCCTGGGCGATGTCCAGCAGGGCCTCGTGCATGCGGGCGTTCTCCAGGCTGGCCCCGGCGGCGTTGGCGACGGCGGTCAGAAAGGCGGTCTCTTCGGGGGGGAAGCGGTGGGCCTGGGCGGAGTAGACGCGGAAGACGCCGACGATGCGCGAGCCGAAGCGCAGAGGCAGCGCGAGCATCGAGCGGATGCCCTCGCGGGCGGCCTCGGCCGGGTACTGGAGGCGCGGGTCGGCCCCGGCGTCGTCCACCACGACCGTCTCGCCCGCCAGCACCAGGCGGTCCAACCCGCTGCGGGCCACCTCCACCTGCCCCTTCGCCAGGTAGCCCTGGCTGAGACCATAGGCCGCCACCAGTTCCAGGCACTGGCGGTCCGGCGTCAGCAGGCGGACCGTCCCGCCCTTGAGACCCGTGGCGTGGACGGTGACCGTCAGGACGGCCTCCACACGGTCGTTGAGCGTCGCGCCGATCTGCATGGCCTGCATGATCTGATACATGGCGGCCACCCGGGACGGCAACAGGCTCATGAAATCATTCGTGTCCACGGAGTCCTCCGATCCCTGTTTAAGTGGAGGCATCCGTCGGCGGGAGTTCGTAGTGGTAGGTGTGGAACACTTCGACAAAGCCGAGCCGGGCGTAGAGGCGGCGGGCGTAGCCGAGCGGCTCGGCCGACAGGAAGACCAGGTCGCAGCCGCGCTGCCCCGCCTCGTCCACAATGGCGTGCAGCATCGTCGTACTGACCCCCCGCCGCCGAAAGCCTTCCAGCGTTGCCACGCCATAGACCCCGCACACGCCATCCTCGAAGCGGGCCGAGGCCGCCCCGACCGGCTGGCCGTCGAGGGTGGCGACGAGGAACAGGTAGTCCCAGCGCCTCAGGGCCTGCTGGGCGCGGGCCACCGCCTCGTCCACCTCGCCCCCGCCGCCAAAGCCCTCGCTCTGGACCCGCACGCAGTCGGCCAGGCTGGCCTCGGCGGGCGCGTGGCGCACGTGGACCTGGGGGTTGGGCGGCACGCGCAGCGGCCCGACGAGTTGCATGAACACTTCCTCGCCCGCCGCCTCCGTCCAGCCGTGGGCCTGAAGCCGCGCCAGCCAGTCGGCCGGTTCGGACAGCGGTGTCACCCGAACGCGCGGCGTGACGCCGAGGGCGCGGTAGTGCACGGTGAGGCGGGCCAGCAGGGCGTCGGCCTGGTCGGGCGTCGTCTGCTGGAGCACGGCCAGGTTGAAGCCGTCCACCCCGGCGTGGCTGAACACGGCCGCGCCGGGCCAGTCGGCCTGCTCGGCCACGTAGGCGTGGCTCTGGAGGTCCGTCTTGAGGATACGCGCCCACGTCGCGCGGGACTGAGCATGGGGGGTCATAGGGTCGGCGCGACCTCGTCCATGAAGCGCTTCAAGACCGCCAGGTGGCCGTCGGGCGCGGGCAGGCGGCCGCCCATGGTGTTGACGGCCAGGTAGGACGCGCCTGACGCCTGCCAGTCCTGCGCCGCCCTGCGCCAGTCGTCCGGCGTCCCCTGACTGATGGAGATGACACCGGAAATGCCAATGCTCTGCGGGTCGCGCCCGGCCGCCTCGGCCGCGCGGTGCACGCGGCCCACGGCGGCGCGCATCTGGTCCACCGACGGGAAGGCCCGCCATTGGGGGAACCAGCCGTCGGCCAGCCGGCCGACCCGCTCCAGCACCGGCTCGGCGGTCCCGCCCATCCAGACCGGGATGGGGCGCTGGACCGGCAGCGGGTTGAGGCCCGCGTCGGGGATGGAGTGCCAGCGGCCGTCTACGCGGATACTCGGCGTCGTCCACAGCTGGCGCAGCACGGCGATTTGCTCCTCGATGCGCCGCCCCCGGTTGTTGAAGTTCTCGCCTAGCGCCTCGTACTCCACATAGTTCCAGCCGATGCCCACGCCGAGCCGCAGCCGCCCGCCGCTCAGCAAGTCCACCTCGGCCGCCTGCTTGGCGACGAGGGCCGTCTGGCGCTGGGGCAGGACCAGGACGCCGGTGACCAGTTCCAGGCGCTGGGTGATGGCGGCCAGGTACCCGAACAGGACCATCACCTCGTGGAACTGGTCTTCGAGGCGATACGCCCCGCGCCAGTCGGGCCGCTCGCGGGTGTCGGCCCCCAGGACATGGTCGTAGACCTGGAGATGGGTGTAGCCCATCGCCTCGACGCCCACCGTGTAGGCGCGCACGGCGCCCGCGTCCGGGCCAATATCAAGTTGGGGAAATATGACCCCTAGTTGCATAGCACCCTCCTGGAAGTAGACAGTAAACAGTAGTCGGTAGTCAGTACCGATGACCTATGGCTGCCTACTGCCTACTGACTACTGACCTCTGTCTACCCTCCCCTGAACTTCACCCGATAGCCTAGCTTGGCCAGGTGCTCGCCCACCCGCTCGCGGTGGTCGCCCTGGACCTCGATTTCGCCGTCGTGGGCCGTCCCACCCGCCCCGCACAGCTTCTGGAGTGTCTTGAGCAGGTCGCGCAGTTGCTCGGCGTTGCCCGCCAGCCCGCTCACCACGGTCACTGTCTTGCCGGCGCGGCGTTTGCGGTCGCGCTCGACGTAGACCGTCTGGCCCCGGGTGGGGGTCGGCGCGGCCGAGGACGGTTCGGACCGGGCTTCCGGCTCCGGGTCGGGGTCAGTGGAGTAGACGATGCGGCCACGCGGTCGGTTCATGGATGGGGTTCCCTGTCACGGCGAGGACGACCAGCAGTGGGTCCAAGTCTATCACAAGCGGGCGGAATGGGCAAAGAGGCCACGTGGTCCCAGTTGCCTCTGGACGCTAATGGGGTACAATATAGCCTATAGACTCAGCCACGGCGACGACGCCGCGTGGGCGGCCCCCTGCCCACCCGGCGTCGCTGTGTTACAGGGCGGAGGCGACTACTCGAGGAGAGAGCAGGACAGGCTATGAGCGAGGCCGCCGTGACCCGGGTACGCGACTATCTCGCCACCCATGCCCCAGAATTGACCCTGATGGAGTTTGAGGCGAGCACCGCCACCGCGCCCCTGGCCGCCGCCGCCATCGGCTGCGAGGTGGGCGCCATCGTCAAGTCGTTGTGCTTTGTGGTGGACGGCCAGCCTGTGATGGCCCTGGTGGCGGGGGACATGAAGGCGGACGACGGCAAGCTGGCTGCCCTGTTCGGCGTGGGCCGCAAGCGCGTGCGCATCGCGGATGCCGCGACCGTCCAGCGCATGACCGGCTTCCAGGTGGGCGGGGTCGCGCCTGTCGCCCACAACGAGGCCATGACCGTCCTGATTGACCGCACGCTGGGCCGCTACAGCGTCGTCTACGCGGCGGCCGGCAGCGACCATGCCAACTTCGCCATCCCCCTCACGCGGCTGGTCGAACTCACGGGCGGGCGGCTGGCGGACATTGTCAAGGAACGCGCGCCGACGCCGGGCGGTTGACCCGGCGCGGCGGGGTGGCGCAGGCAGGGAAACAGGGAGACAGCCCAGGAGGAGAGCGTATGCGAATCGGTATTCTGACGGGGGGCGGCGATGTGCCCGGCCTCAACCCGTGCATCAAGGCGTTTGTCTACCACGCGGTGGACGAAGGCCACCAGGTCGTCGGCATTCGGCGCGGCTGGGGCGGCGTCCTGAACTATAACCCGGACCTCAAGGACGAGCAGCGCGAGTGGGTGATTCCGCTGGACAAAAGCGTCGTGCGCACCATTGACCGCACAGGCGGCACCTTCCTCCACACCTCGCGCACTAACCCGGGCCGCGTCAAGGGCAAGGATGCCCCTGCCTTCCTCCAGGGGCCGGACGTGGTCCCGGACCAACGCCACGACTTCACGCGGCACGTGCTGCGGGTGGTCGAGGCGCTCAAGCTGGATGCCATGGTGCCCATCGGCGGCGACGACACGCTGAGCTACGCCGTGCGCATGCACAAAGAGGGCGTGCCCATCGTCGCCATCCCCAAGACGATGGACAATGACGTGTTCGGCACCGACTACTGCATCGGCTTCTCAACCGCCGTGACCCGCAGCGTCGAGTTCATCCACGCCCTGCGGACCCCGGCCGGCTCCCACGAGCGCATCGCGGTGGTGGAACTCTTTGGCCGCAACTCGGGCGAGACGAGCCTCATCTCGGCCTATCTCTCCAGCGCCGACCGCGCCGTCATCTCCGAGGTGCCCTTCGACCCGGAGAAGCTGGCGCGGCTGCTGGTGGAGGACAAACACCGCAACCCGAGCAACTACGCCATCCTGACCATCTCCGAGGGCGCGCAGATGATGGGCGGCGACGTGTTCGAGCGCGGCATCGAGGACGCCTACGGCCACAAGAAGCTGGGCGGCATCGGCCAGTTTACGGCGGACGTGCTCAAGGAACTGACGCACAGCGACATGATCTACCAGCAGGTGGCCTACCTGATGCGCTCCGGCGCGCCCGACGCGCTCGACCGCATGGTCGCGTCCAGCTATGGCTACCTGGCCTCGCAGCTGCTCAACCGGGGCGTGACGGGGCGCATGGTGGCGCTCCAGGAGGGCAAGTACACCCACATCCCCCTCCAGACCCTCACCCAGGGCGTCAAGCGCGTGGATGTCCACGAACTCTACGACCCCGACGCCTACCGCCCCAAGGTGTCCCACGTCCTGGGCAAGCCGATGTTCCTGTATTAGAAGATAGGAAGGGTGGGAAGAAGAGTCCTTCCCACCCTTCCTACTCCTTCAGGCTACTCCTTCAGGAACAACTCAATCACCGGCACCTCGACGGGCGGTTTCTCGGCCGGCAGTTCCAGGGTCAGCGTGCCCGGTGTGCCGCGCATGGTGGTGTTCTGGGCCTGGGCGTGCGGGTCCACGACGATGCGCTTGATTTCGGACGCATCGTTGAGCAGCTGGGCATACTCGACGCGGTCGGCCAGGCCGTCCAGGTGAACCAATTTATAGGGCCAGGCGAAGAGGTGCAAGTAGAGCCGACGGCCGTTCTGGGTCAGGCGGCAGTCGGGCGGCGGGGTGAACTCGCTGGCCGTGCAGCCGTAGATCGCCCGGCTGTGGAGGCGCATCCAGGCGCCGATGTCGCGCAGCCGCTCCACCGCTTTAGGCTCGATCAGCCCCCGCGCGTTGGGGCCGACGTTGAGCAGCAGGTTGCCGCCCTTGGCGACGGTGTCAATGAGGGTGCGGATGATTTCCCCGGAGGAACGCCAGTCGAGCTTGTCGCGGTAGTAGCCCCAACTGCCGTTGAGCGTCTGGCACGCCTCCCACACCACCCGCTGCCCGTTGACCTCCAGCCAGCCCCTCGGCTGGTACTCTTCTGGCGTCTTGATGTCGCCCGCCAGTTCCAGCCGGTCGTTGACCAGAATGCCGGGCTGCAGCTCGCGGGTCATCTGGAGCAGCGTCTCCGAATCCCAATCCGCCTTCCCCTTGCCCCGACTCCAGCCAAAATCGCGGTTTGAGTACGAGAAGTCGAACCACATGATGTCGAGCTTGCCGAACTGCGTCAGCAGCTCGCGCGTCTGGCCGTGCAGATAGGCGCGGTACTGCGCCATGTCGCGGCCGGCCTCGGCGGCCCGATACGCTTCGTCGTCGCGCATGGGGTGCAGGCCGTCCAGCGGAAACTGGGGGTGATGCCAGTCAATCAGCGAGTGGTAGAAGCCGATTTTAAAACCCTCGGCGCGGAAGGCCGCTACCCAGGGGCGCAGCAGGTCCCGGCCCCACGGCGTGCGCGTGGCTTTGTAGTCGGTCAGGGCCGAGTCCCACAGGCAGAAGCCGTCGTGGTGCTTGCTGGTGATGACGGCGTAGCGCATGCCGGCCAGCCGCGCCAGGCTGGCCCACTCGGCCGGGTCATACAGGTCGGGGTAAAAGTGGTCGAAGTAGGCCTGATACGCCGCGTCGGGGATGCGCTCGCGGTTCTTGACCCACTCGTGGCGGGCAGCGGCGGCGTAGATGCCCCAGTGGACGAACAGGCCAAAGCGGTCGTGGACAAACCAGCTTGAGTCGCCGGCGGTGGCCGGGGGGTCAGCGGGCATAGGGGAGTCTCCTTGTCAGCTCAAAGGCGCGTGGCCCTGATATTGCTACGATTGCTCTATTATAGCGAATAAAACGCGCCGACTGAACCAGGGGCGCGGCTGAAACAGCAGGAGAGAGACGTGCAACTACAGGGCCGAGTGGCGCTCATCACGGGGGCCGGGTCGGGGATTGGCAAGGCGGCGGCGCTGCTGCTGGCGGCCGAGGGCGCGCGGGTGGCGGCGGTAGACCTGGCGGAGGAGGAGGTGCAGGCGACGACCCGGGAGATTCAGGGCCGCCAGGGCGAAGCCCTGCCCCTGGCCGCTGATGTGTCCAACCCCGAGGCCATGCAGCGGGCGGTGCAGCAGACCGTGGACCGCTGGGGGCGCATTGACATTGTCTTCGCCAATGCCGGTATCAACGGCGTCTGGGCGCCGCTGGAAGAGTTGTCGCCCGAAGAGTGGGACAAGACCCTCACCATCAACCTCAAGGGGACCTTTCTGACCGTCAAGTACGCCGTCCCCTATCTCAAGCAGCAGGGCGGCTCGATTATCGTCACCTCGTCGGTCAACGGCACGCGTATTTTCAGCAACACAGGCGCGACGGCCTACTCCTCCTCCAAGGCCGCCCAGGTCGCCTTCACCAAGATGATTGCCCTCGAACTCGCCCAGTTCAAGATTCGCGCTAACGTGATCTGTCCGGGCGCGATTGACACCAACATTGAGGAGAGCACCGAGAAGCGCGACCTGGAAGAGGTCAAGATTCCAGTCGAGTACCCGGAAGGCTCGCAGCCCTTGACAGGTGGCAAGTCGGGGCGGGCTGATCAGGTCGCCCAGTTGGTGCTCTTCCTGGCCTCCGACGCCTCGGACCACATCAGCGGCGCGCAGATCTTCATTGACGGCACGGAGAGCTTGCTGCGGGGTTAGCCGCCCGCCTGGCCGGTTTGCCCAGGAGGTGAAAAAGGGTGGCTCAACCTGTTGACAACCGCCCTTAATTGCCCTATAATTTTATCCAGCCCCTCAAGTTTTGTTGTGTCAATCACCGCACCCTGGTTCCACGCCGCAGTACGACAGTCATAGGAGCCGTGCAATGCTGCATGGCAAGACGCTGCATCTCAACTCGGATGCGCCCTCGGAAGTGGTGGTGCCACTGCTCAAGGCCCTGGCTTCAGGGCCGCGCTGGCGAATATTGAGCCTCCTGGCCGACGGCGGGCACTCCATCAGCGAAGTCGCCCAGTCCCTGGCCATGCCGCCGGCGACGGTGGCCGCCCATGTCAAGATTCTGGAAGAGGTGGGCCTGATCCATACCGAGCTTCAGACCGCCAGCCACGGTCTCCAGAAAGTCTGCACCCGCACCTACGATGGCCTGGTACTCCAGATGCCCTACGCCGCGCCGCCGACTGCCCAGGCCATCGAGATCGAGATGCCTATCGGCGCCTATACAGGCTTCGCCGCCACGCCGACGTGTGGGCTGGCGGGCAAGACAGGCATCATCGGCTACCTGGACGACCCCATCAGCTTTGACGAACCGCAGCGCCTCCAGGCCGGGCTGGTCTGGTTTCGCAGCGGCTATCTCGAATACCGCTTTCCCAATCGCCTCCCGCCGGGCGCGAGTCTGGTCAGCCTTCAGGTGAGCATGGAAATTTGCAGCGAAGCCCCGCTTCACAACAACCAGTGGCCGTCGGACATCACCCTCTGGATCAACGGGACCGAAATCGGTACCTGGACCTGTCCGGGTGACTTCGGCGGGCAGCGGGGCCGGCTCACCCCGGAGTGGTGGGGGGTCAACGACAGCCAGTATGGCGTTCTCAAACGCTGGAGCGTGACCCCTGACGGCGCGCTGATTGACGGCGTTCCCCTCTCCTCCGTCACCCTCCTCGACCTCGCCCTGGAGAGGCAACCCGTCATCGCGGTGCGGGTCGGCGTCAAACCCGACGCCCAGCATGTCGGTGGCCTCAACCTGTTCGGTCGGACCTTCGGGAACTACCCGCAAGACCTGGCGCTCCGCCTGGAGTACGCCACGACGCGCGGTTAGCCAATACCCTCCAATCGCGTTGGGGGTCTCGGCCTCCAGCGCCACGATACACCCGTTCCCTGTTTTACCCTATCTTCGATGAGGAGGAACTTGCCATGATGCATCGCAACCGATGGCTGCTCGCCTTGACCATCATCACCCTGCTGGCCCTGGTGGCCGCGTGTGGCGGTGGCGGGACGACGCAAACAGGCTCCCAGCCGCCAGCCGCTGCCCCGACGACGGCGCCGGCGGCGAAGCAGGCCGCGCCGGCGGGTGGGGCGACGAGCGCCCCGGCCAGTGGCGGCCAGGCAGCGGCCGGCACATGCCCCGACACGGCCAAGGGTCAGACGGTCACCATGTGGAGCCCGCTGACCGGCCCCGACGGCACGTTCATGACCGCGTTGGCGGACCGCTTCAGCAAGGAAAATACCCAGGGCATCAAGGTCCAGCACCTGCCCCAGCCTGAGTACATGACCAAGCTGAGCGCGGCAGCGGCGGCCAAGAACCTGCCCGAGATGACGGTGATCCACCTGGAGAATATCCCCGAGGCGGCCCTGCGCAACGTCCTGAAGCCCATGTCACCCGAAGTGCAGGCCATCATCGGCGACATCAAGGGCGACTTCCCCGAGCAAATCTGGAACAACGGCGAGTACAAGGGCCAGCGCTACTCGGTGCCGCTGGACGTCCACCCGCTCGTGCTCTACTACAACAAGGACATGTTCAAGGCGGCCGGCCTGCCCGAGCCGGGCGCGCAGCCCATGTCGAAGGCCGACTTTGAGAAGGCCGTGGAGACGCTGAATAAGAACGGCGTGGCGGGTATCTCGATTGGCACCGCCTTCCAGACCTCGGCGCTCTTCCAGATGCTCATCCGTCAGTATGGCGGCGCGATGGCGACGGAGGATGGCACCAAGGCCACCTTCAACAGCGACGCGGGCGTGAAGGCGCTCCAGTATCTGGCCGACATGAAGAAGAAGTACTCGCCGCAGCCCAGCGGCGCGGGCGACCCTGAGGTGAAGGTGTTCCAGCAGGGCAAGGCCGCCATGGTCATCCACGGCCCGTGGCACATCTCCGACATGGAGAAGCTCGGCTTCGTCGGTTACGCCCCGGTACCGCAGATTGGCGACAAGTACGCGGTGTGGGCCGGCTCGCACAACCTGGCCCTGACCACGGACAACCCGCAGAAGGCGGCGGCCGCCGGCTGCTGGATTAGCTGGCTGTCGAAGAACTCGGTCGAGTGGGCCAAGGCCGGCCAGGTGCCCATCCGCAACTCGGTCCGCAACAGCCCCGAACTGAAGACCGTCGCGGCGCCCATCAGCATGGTGATTCAGGAAGCTTCGGCGGTGGCGGTGTGGCCGAAGGTCCCCGGCATCGTGGACGCCCTGTGGGGTAACGGGTCCGAGCCGGCGCTGAACGCCGTGCTGCTGGGCCAGAAGACCGACATCAAGGCCGCGCTGGACGAGGCGGCGGCCAAGTCCAACCAGATCATCGAGCAGAACAAGCAGAAGTACGGCGGCTAAGCCGACCCCTGGCGGCGGGTAGAGGGCGCGCCCCTCTATCCGCCCCCTTCGCTGGCACCCACCCTTTCGCTCGAAAGGCGGCTGTATCATGGCGACTATGGACCAGGCGCGGGCGGCCACCGCCGACCGCACGACAGGGAGGAAGCGGTTCGACTGGACAGGCTACCTGTTTATCCTGCCGCACCTCCTTGTGTTCGCCGCGTTCCTCGGCTGGCCTTTTTTCTACGGCCTCTATATCAGCCTCTTTGACTTTGACTTCCTGCGGCCCGAGTATCGTCCGTTCGTCGGCTTGCAGAACTACCTCAACCTCTTCTCTCCGACCAGCATCCAGTTCGAAGACTTCTGGCGCGCCATGCGCAACACCGGCGTCTTCCTGCTCTACAGCGTGCCGCCGCTGGTGATTGTCGCGCTGCTGCTGGCCGTGCTCCTCAACGGCAAGTACCGAGGGCGCAACTTCTTCCGCACGATTTACTTCGCCCCCTATGCCCTGTCGCCCGTTGTAGCCGCCATGCTCTGGCGCTGGATGTTCGAGCAGGGCGGGTTGATCAATACGTACCAGGCCCGCCTCGGCCTGCCGCAAACGGCCTGGCTGGGCGACATGCCCTGGCCCTGGGTCGCCATCACCATCTGCACCGTGTGGTGGACCGTCGGCTTCAACACCGTCATCTTCCTGACCGCGCTCCAGGAGATTCCGGCCTCGCTCTACGAGGCGGCCTCCATTGACGGGGCGAACCCGTGGCAGCAGTTCGTTCGCATCACCGTCCCGATGTTGCGGCCCGTCCTGATCTTCGTCATCACGACCACCCTGCTCGCCTCGGCCAACCTGTTCGCCCAGCCCTACATCATGACCGGCGGCGGCCCGCTGCGGCAAACCGAGCCGATTATGCTCCGCATCTACAATGAGGGTATCGGCGCCAACCGCATGGGTAGCGCGGCTGCCATGTCGGTGCTGGTCGCCGCCATTCTGCTGGCCCTCACCACGCTCAACTTCCGCGTCTTTGGCCGTTCCGAGGAGGAGGCGTAAGCGATGGCTGTCACCACCACCACCACGACCGTCCAACCTCGCCGGGGCCTGCGTATCACGGGCCGCGAGATCGTGCTCTACGCCGTCCTGATCGCCCTGATGCTGTTCTTCCTCCTGCCGCTGGTCTGGATGTTCTCCACCGCCCTCAAGCCGTTCCGCGAGGTCCTCCAGTCCAACTGGCTGCCGCGCCAGCCCACCTTCGAGAACTTCACTAATATCTTCAACGACCCGTCTATCCCGGTCGTGCGCTGGTTCATCAACAGCGTGGGCATCGCCACGGTCTACACGCTGCTCATCCTGGCCGTGGATGCCATGGCCGGTTACGCCTACGCGCGCATCGAGTTCCCCGGCCGCAACCTGATCTTCGGCCTGCTCCTGGCGACGCTGGTCATGCCCGGCCTGATGTTCCTCATCCCCAACTACCTCACCGTCGCCCGCATCGGCTGGATTAACCAGTACCAGGGGGTCATTATCCCCGGCCTGGCGAGCGTCTTCGGCGTGTTCTACATGCGCCAGTTCTTCCAGAGCCTGCCCAAGGAACTGGAGGAGGCGGCGCGCATTGACGGGGCCAGCACCTGGACCATCTTCACCCGCGTCATGCTGCCCCTGTCCAGTGGCGCGCTGGCGACGCTCGGCGTCCTGGAGTTTATGCGCTCGTGGAACGATTTCCTGTGGCCCTTGCTCGTACTCAACGAGCGCACGCGCATGACGCTGCCGGCCGGCCTGGCGACGCTCCAGGGCCAGTACACCTTCGACTACGGCAAGCTCATGGCCGGCGCGACCGTCACCGCTGTCCCCGTGCTCATCATCTACCTGTTCCTCCAGCGCTACATCGTGGAGAGCGTGGCGATGACGGGGCTGAAGGGGTAACGTGAAGCGTAAAGCGTGAACTTGACCACCGACTACTGACGACCGACTACTGGCTACCGACTACTGACCCGGAGAGACCATGCAGCGGCGACGTTTTGTGGTGCTAGTGTTATTGACGTTGATCCTCGTGGGCAGCCTGCTGGCCGGCTGCCAGCGCCAGGGCGGGCAGCCGGGCGCCGTCCCAAC